>NZ_JAQVEJ010000246.1 GCF_028698005.1 Hydrogenophaga sp. | reverse complement strand
GTCAGAATTTGCGCCATGATCCATCCGACGACCCCCCTCCTCGTTTTTTCCGGCAGCACCCGCGCCGATTCCCTCAACCTCAAGCTGGCCAAGGCCACGGCCGATCTGGCCAGCGCCGCTGGCGCCCAGGTGACGCTGCTGGATCTGTCCGACTTTGATCTGCCGATCTACAACGGCGATCTTGAGGCCCGCGGCATACCGGCCGATGTGATCCGCCTCAAGGAAGCGCTGCACGCCCATCCGGCCTGGATCATCAGCACGCCGGAATACAACGGCAGCTACCCCGCCCTGCTCAAGAACGCCATCGACTGGGCATCGCGCCCCATCAGCGGCAATGCCGAGTGGGCCGTCGGCGCCAAACCCTTCGCCGGCAAGGTGGTGGGCCTGCTGGCTGCCTCGCCCGGAGGTCTGGGCGGCATTCGCAGCCTGTCTCACCTGACCCCCCTGCTGCTGCAACTCCAGTGCTGGGTCACGCCCAAGCAATTCGCACTGGCCAAGGCCGGTGAAGCCTTCGACGCCGAAGGCCGGATCGTCAACGACGCCACCCGCGCAGGCGTGCAGGGTGTGATCGACCAGGCACTCTGGGCGGCCCGCAAGTTCCAGGGCTGACCGTCGCGATGGAGTGCCGGCCCGGCTGCGCGGCCTGCTGCATCGCGCCTTCGATCAGCAGCCCCCTGCCGGGCTTGCCCGATGGCAAGCCCGCAGGCATGCCCTGCCCTCACCTGGACGGGACGGCGTCACGGCGTTGCCGCCTCTTCGGCCAGCCCGGGCGCCCAGCGGTGTGCGCCTCCCTGACGCCGAGTGGGGAGATGTGTGGTTCCAGCCGGGAACAGGCGATCCGGTTTCTGGAACAGCTCGAATCGGCCACCCGTCCCTGAACGCGCAGGGTGGGACGGCCTCGACCGGTGCATACCCACCCCCACCCCGGCATCCACGGCAAGAAAAAAGGCCCGCACACGGCGGGCCTTTTTGCACACACATCGACACTCAGATGGGCATCACTGCTTGACGGCCTCGACCTGCAGTACCAGGCGCACGTTCTTGGAGAAACCCCAGTCCACTCCGTAGTTCACGCCAAAGGCGGTGCGGTCGATGGTGGTCTCGAAATCACCGCCGCAGACCTCACGCTTGAGCATGGGGCTGTCGTAGCAGTTGAACTGGTTGGCCTTGAGGGTGACCGGCTGGCTCACGCCCAGCAGCGTCAGTTTGCCCTCAACCGCACTGACCTTGTCACCGCTGAAGTGGAACCGGGTCGACACAAAACGCGCCTGGGGAAATTTTTCGGCATTCAGCAGCTCAGCGCTTTGCAGGTGCTTGTCGAACATGGGGGTGCCGGTGTTCACCGAGGCCACGTCGAAGCGGATGTCCACGGCGCCGGTCTTGGCCGCCTTGTCGAAACTGATCGTGCCCTCTTTCTTGTCGAAGCGGCCCCGATTGGTGGTGGCGCCGAAGTGGCCGATTTCGAACGTGGCGAAGGTGTGCGTCGGGTCGATCGCGTAGTCGGCGGCAAAGGCACCGGTCGACAGGGTCGCGGCGGCCGCCAGCAAAGCCAGGGATGTGCGCATGGGAAAATTCCTTCAGGTTTGGGATGAAAAAAGAACAGAAGCCCCTCAGAGCTTGGGCACGCCACTGAGGGCGATCTTGAAACTGACCTGCACCTCGTCGGCCACCATGGCGGTGTCCGACCACTCCTTCTCGCCGATACGGAAGCTCAGGCGCTGGATGGGGAAGCTGCCGGTGGCGGTGGTGGTGGCACCGCTTTGCGACAGCGTCACGGGCACGACCACATCACTGCTCACACCCTTGATGCTGAGCTTGCCGGCCACCTCGTAACGGGCCCCTTCCAGACGCTTGATGCTGCGCGACTCGAAGGTGGCCTTGGGGAACTGGGCCACGTTGAACCACACCGGCTTGACCAGCTCGGCGTCGGCCTCGCGGCTGATGCTGGCACTGCCCGTGTCCACGGTGAACGCGATCCGGCTGCTCGCCAGCTGGGCCGGATCGAAAGCCACCTGGGCGCTGAAGGCCTTGAACTTGCCCTCCACCGGCACGCCCATCTGGCGGCTGACGAAACGGATCTCGCTCTGGGCCGGGAGCAGCTGTTGCTGGGCCTGGGCGGCCAGAGGCAGCAGGGCAGCGGCCGTCAGCAAGAGGGTTTGAAAGCGGATACTCATGGGGAATGTCCTGCGTAACATCAAAAAGCGGCGTCAACGACGACCCAGGCCCATGCGGGCGAGCAGGCCGTCGCGGTCAATCAGCTGGTGCTTGAGGGCGCCAGCCACGTGCAACAGCACCAGTGCCATCATGGTGAAGGCCGACAACTTGTGAAGAGGCTTGATCAGCCCGGCGAGTTCCTCACTGACCGGCACAAAATCGGGCAGGGGCAGCACACCGAACAGCACGATGGGGAAACCGGCCGCCGAGCTGTAGGCCCAGCCCAGCAAAGGCACGGCAAAAAACAGCAGGTACAGGCCATGGTGCGTGGCGTGGTGCGCCAGTTGCTGCCAGCGCGGCATGGCCACCTCGATGGCCGGCGGCAGCGGTGGCGGGCGGTGCGTCAGGCGCCAGGCCAGACGGAACGCCGACAGGGCCAGCAGCGTGACACCGGCCCACTTGTGCCAGTTGTAGAGCTTCAGGCGTTGGGGCGAAAACGGCAGATCGGTCATGTACAGGCCGACGGCAAACAGACCGATCAGGGCCAGGCCCAGCACCCAGTGCAACAGTACCGAGACGGGGTGGTAACGGGTGGGGTGTGCGGTGGACATGGGAGGAGTGTAGGCACGGACGGCCACCGGCAGCGTGAAGTGGCTTGAAGCCATCATTCAAAAACATTGAATAAAAGAGGCACCCCTGTTCGACTTAGGTGGTCTGCCTACAATGGTGGGCATGGATGCCATCCACCGCCAGACCCTGTTGTCCCTCTACCCGGCGCTGGAAGCGGTGATGCCGCAGCTGGTGTCGCTGCCGGTGACGACCGTGCCCGCGGGCACGGTCCTGTTTCGCGAGA
>NZ_JAQVEJ010000245.1 GCF_028698005.1 Hydrogenophaga sp. | reverse complement strand
GCTGCCGCCGATGGTGCCCAGCAGCGCCAGGCCTGCCAGCGTGGTGATGAAGGTCGCCGGGAAGGCCATGAAGACAGCGGCCAGCGTCACCCCAAACACACCGACTAGGATGTAGAACACGCCTGCGGCAATGCCGGCGATCCAGCGCTTGGACGGGTCCTCGTGCGCCTCGCGGCCGGTGCAGATGGCGGCCGTGATCGCGGCGATGTTGAAGGCATGCGAACCGAATGGCGCCATCAGCAGGGAACCGAGCCCGGTAACCGTCACGATGGGGTTGGCGCTGGTTCTGAAGCCGTCATTGCGCAGAACCAGCATGCCGGGCATGTACTGGCCGGTCAGGGTGATCAGGAACAACGGCAACGCCACGCTCAACAAAGCGTTGAGCGAAAACGCGGGCATGGTGAAAACCGGCGCGGCCGGCTTCAGGCTCAACCCGGACAGATCGATGCGATCCTGAATCAACAGGAAGGCCAGCCCCAGCACCAGGATGCCCACCACCGCATAGCGGGCGGAGAATCGCTTGAACACCACGTAGGCAAGAATCAGCAGCCCGGCCAGCAGCGGGTCGATGCTCATGCCGCCGAAGGCCCCGATGCCAAACTGGAGCAGGATGCCGGCCAGCAGCCCGGCTGCCACGCCCGGCGGGATCAGGCGAATGACGCGCTCGAACCAACCCGACAGCCCCAGCGCCACGAAGGCGGCCGCCGAGATCAGGTAGGCACCGGTTGCCTCGGCATAAGGCGTTGTCGCCAGTGCCGTGACCAGAAATGCCGCCGCCGGCGTGGACCAGGCAGTGATGATCGGCTCACGGGAAATCCAGCTCAGGATGATCCCCGTCACGCCCACGCCGATGGAAATCGACCACACCCACGAGGCCGTCAGCTCCGGGCTAAGGCCGGCCACCTTGGCAGCCTGGAACACCAGAATAAAGGTACCGCCGTAGTTAACGATGACCGAGATCAGACCGGCCACGACAGGATGGGTGAGGTCGTTCCAGCGAACGGACGAAGGCGAAGGGACTGATGACATGACTTGACGGCGACTCCTGACAAAGGGGATGAACAGGTTGTCTTTATAGCGCTAAAATGGCTTGTGATGCCCAGCCAATTTATTAAAGAGGCGCAGACCAATTGTTCAAACACGCTCAACTCGAATCCGTCAAAGCCTGGATCGGCGACCCTGCACATGGTGCCTTGCCGCTGCATGCGCGCATACAGCGGTCCATCCGGCAACTGATCCTCGACGGCGTGCTTGATGTCGGCCGACCATTGCCTGCGTCACGCGCCTTGGCGAAGTCATTGGGGGTTTCCCGCGATACGGTCGAGTCGGCCTACAGCCAGTTGCATGCGGAAGGCTTCATCGAGCGGCGCGTGGGCAGCGGCAGCTTCGTGTCGGAACGGGCACAGCGTCTGCCAGGAGGCGGCAAGGTGCGGCGCACGGGGGATCGCATGGCAACAGTGCGCCTTAGCCGGCGTGGCAGCGGCATGTTCCAGAGCGGTGGTGTACGCGACTTCCTGATGCCGCGCCCGTTCGCACCCGGCGTGCCGGAAACGCGCAGCTTTCCGCTCCAGACCTGGGAGCGGCTGGAGCGGCAGGTGTTGAAGGAATACGGCACTCGGGCACTGCTGCACAGCCCGCCGCAGGGCATGGAGCCGTTGCGGCGCGCCATCGCCGATTACGTCAATCTCGAACGGGGCGCGCGCGCCACGCCCGAGCGCGTGCTGGTGTTGACCAGTTCCCAGCAGGCCATGACGCTATGCGCCACGGTGCTGCTCGATGCCGGCGACGGGATCTTCATCGAAGACCCCGCGTACCACGGCGCGCGCAAGGCGTTTGATGCCGCCGGGCTGGAATGCGTACCCGTACCGCTGGATGAAGACGGCCTGCGGGTGGAACACCTGCTTGAGGCAACGAAGGCATGCAGTGAACGGGCCAAGGCGGTGTCCCTGACGCCATCGCACCAGTTCCCGACCGGAGCGACACTGGCACTGGATCGGCGGCTGGCCGTCATCGAATGGGCCAGGCAGCACCACAACTGGATCATCGAAGACGACTACGACAGCGAGTTCCATTACGAAGGCAAACCCACGGCCTGCGTGCAGGGGCTCGACCCGCACGAGCGGACGATCTACATCGGCACCTTCACCAAATCGCTGTTTCCGGGATTGCGCATCGGCTATATGGTGCTGCCGCCGCCGCTGGTGGCGCCCATGACCGTGGCCCGCACCCTGCTGGATGGACACAGCGCGCCGATTCCGCAACTCACGCTGGCGCGCTTCATCCAAGGCGGCCACTTCGGCGCCCATGTACGCACCATGCGCGCGGTCTATGCCGAACGGCGCGACGTGCTGGCACGCCTGGTGCGCAAGCACTTGGCCGACTTCGTGGAACCACGGGTGCCGGCCGGGGGCATGCAGATGCCCTGCGTGTTCATCCGCGACATCCCCGAGCACGAGGCCGTGGAATCGGCACGCCGGGCCGGCATCGACCTGCTGGGGCTCACGGCGCTGCATGCCTCAAACCGGCACAAGGCCGGTTTTCTCATGGGGTTCGCCGCCCATGCCCCCCACGAACTGGAAATCGCCGTCAAGAAACTCGCGAACGTGCTGCGCGCGTTGTGTCGCTGATTGTGGCCGTGAGGTGACAGTCCGCAACCCAATCCACATGACCAAGGCTCAATCATGGATTGCTATGCCCTTTTTTCCTAAGCTAGACTTCGTAGAACAAGGTTTCACCCGGGGCCGCTGCGGTACCAGTGGCACCCTGCCGGCGCGAACCGGCGCCAAAGCCCCTTCGGACCGGCAAGAGGGGCAGAGCCTTCGTGCTCCGGTCCCGCGGACTTTCATAATAAATGCCTCTGGACCTGGGGGCCGCTCCACACCACGCCTGACGTGAACCGGCACCTTTTCCTTACTCTCATGCCTGACGCATCGCTCCCGATCGAACGGGAGGCCCGCACAAGAGCGGCGCGTGGTGTCGGTGGTCTTCCCCGAGGCGCCCAGAGGTCTC
>NZ_JAQVEJ010000244.1 GCF_028698005.1 Hydrogenophaga sp. | reverse complement strand
TCCCGCTTGGCACCGTCCTGTTCCCGGACGGCTGGATGCCGTTGCGGATCTTCGAGGTGCGCTACCTCGACATGATCAACCGCTGCATCAAGGCCGGCGCACCGTTCGGCGTGGTCTGCCTGACCGAAGGCAGCGAGGTGCGGCGCATCGATCCCGATGCACCGACCGGCTTCGCCCGCGAGGCCTTCCATCCGGTCGGCACCCTGGCCCGCATCGACCAGGTGGAACGCCCCCAGGCCGGCCTGATCCTCATTCGCTGCCGGGGCCAGCAGCGCTTCCATATCCGCAGCAGCCAGCAATTGCCCCATGGCCTGTGGATGGGCGACGTCACCCTGGACACGCCCGAGCCGCGGGTGCCGGTGCCCGAGCACCTGGCCAGCGCACGGGATGCGCTGCGGCGCGTGCTGGACAACCTCCACGAGCGCGATCCCGGCACCATGAACGACCTGCCCCTGCAGCCACCCTACCATTGGGACGACAGCGGCTGGGTCGCCAACCGCTGGGCCGAACTGCTGCCCCTGCCGGCCGAGCTCAAGCAAAGACTGATGGTGCTGGACAACCCGCTGCTGCGGCTGGAACTCGTGTCCGATCTGCTGGACCGGATGGGCGTGGAGCGATAGGACCGAGGCTCACGGCCAACGGCCAACCGCCTCCCGCTGCCGGCGCCAACAGCCGTTCCTGAATCATTCGTTTCAGGCCTGAAATTGTCGGGGACAACAACGCTAGGTTTGCCAATGTCAGCCATACGCTCAGCATGGCCATATGCGCCGCCTCCTGCATCCGGTGCAAGCGCGACCCCGTTTCCCGTCCCGGGTGGGCTCCAGCTGATGGCCGGCATCAGACCAGACCTGCGGGCGCTAGATCTGTCTCACTGGATGCACCGCCTTGCCTTGTACCTGTGGTGGGAGTCTCCAGCGCACGAGGCCTATGCAGACCAGCAGTGGCATCTGTCCGCCCATGACCTGGAGGTGCTCTCCCGCACCGATTGGGCAGCGATGACCCAGGCCGGTCTCGCACCCGGTGCCTCCATCGTGCTCAAGGGCAACTGGCCCACGGTGCTGGATTTGGTGGCAGGGTTCCGCACGCACGCCTGCGAAGCAGAGATCGGCATCGCCGCCTTTCGCCAGGCCGTCCCGCCAGCGCTCCAATGGATCTGGCAAGACCGTGCCGACCTTCATGCTGCGTACGACCTGGCAACACCCCATGGCCGCACCGAGTTGCTCAAATGGTGGTTCCTGCATGGCCACAGGGAATACACCCGGATCATCTGGCGGGTTCAGCCCGATTGTCTGGAGCTGTTGCGGCATGGCCCCCGGGGACAGTATCCGCTGCCGGCCTTTTTGTCTGCCATCGTCTCGGGACGCGATGACATTCGCCCCCTGTACGATCTGGAAACCGAGACCGGGTGGCTGTCCAGCCTGCAGTGGTGGAGCCAGAGCGGCCATGCCGAATACGGTGTTCCTGCCTGGTCGCTGCCATGGCACACCGAGCTGCGGCGCGAACTGCACCGGATAGCGACGAGTTTCAACGCCAGGGAGGCCGGCGCCGCACAGGAACTGCCTTACCTCGCCTTCGCCCTGCGACAGATGCGCCCCGACCTGCGCACCGCGTTCGATGTGTCGACGCCGGAGGGATGCGCCCGGTTGCAGGCCTGGTGGGCCAGCAATGGCGAGGCGGAGCATGCCGTGCTCACGGCCCTGTTTGCAGACCCCGACCGGCAGGTCCCGGGGGTCAACGTCGTGGGCTATGCGCAGGGTGTGATCGGCATCTCCGAGGATGTCCGCATGGCCGTGCGCTCCCTGTCGCAGGTTCACGTGCCGGTGGCAGTGATGGATGCCCCGATGTCGGGGCCCCCACCCCGTGACCACACCCTGGACGATCTCCTGACGACACAACCCGTCCATCCGTTTTCACTGTATTGTCTGCCGCCGTCCGAACTGGGGCGCCTCGCCCTGGAGGGAGGCGCCCGGCTGCTGCGGTCGGGCACCTGCAACATCGGCCTCCCTCCGTGGGAGTTGCCCCTGTGGCCGCGGCACCTGGCCGGTCTGTTCGACGAACTGGACGAAGTGTGGGCCTGCACCGAATTCATACGCCAGGCCATTGCCCCCCTGACCAGCAGACCCGTGCTGAAAATGCCACTGGCGGTGGAGGTGGACACGTCCATCGGGCCGAACCGGGCGGCGCTCGGGTTGCCACAGAAGGGCTTCCTGTTCCTGGTGATGTTCGATGGCAAGTCATGGCTGTCACGCAAGAACCCGCTGGCAGCGGTCCATGCCTTCATGAAGGCGTTCCCGCGCAACCGTCATGTGGGGCTGGTCATCAAGGCCATGGGGCTCGACAGAAGTTCCGCCGGCTGGCAGGCCGTTGAAACCGCCATTCGGGGCGACAAGCGGGTGACAGTGATCGACACGGTACTGTCGCGCAGCGAACTGACCTGCCTGACCGCATCATGCGATGCCTATGTGTCGCTGCACCGTGCCGAAGGCTTTGGCCGGATCATCGCGGAAACCATGTTGCTGGGCGTGCCCACCGTCACCACCAATTTCTCCGGCAATGTGGACTACTGCCTGCCTTCGACCAGCTACCTGGTGGAAGGCCCGCTGGTACCGCTGCGCCGCGATGACTACATCTTCACCGAAGGCCAGCACTGGTGCGACCCCGATATTGACCAGGCCGCACAACAGTTGCGCCGGTTGTTCGAAGACAAGGCGCACACACGGACGCTGGTGCGCGCCGCACGCGAGCGGATCCGTACGCACTATTCACCCGCCGCGGCCGGATCTGCCTATCGTGCACGTCTGCTCGCCCTGCAGGCCGGCCATTGACACGATCGAACGCAGGCAGTGCACCAGCGCGGTCGCCCTGCCGCGTGCCGGCGCATTTCCGGCCCCGCGGCCGGCACGCCAGGCCCGGGCCCTCACGAGTGCCGGGATCCGGCCACTGCCTTCAACCATTTCGCAGCCCGGATGAAGGGCACCATCAACCGCCAGGTCCTGGAGTTCACGACGGCAG
>NZ_JAQVEJ010000078.1 GCF_028698005.1 Hydrogenophaga sp. | reverse complement strand
GGCCTCGCCGGTGCCGGCGTTCGCATTGCCGGTGTTCACCACCATGGCACGCACGCCCTGCCCGGCCGCCAGATGATCACGACAGACCTGCACCGGCGCCGCCGCGTAGCGGTTGCGGGTGAACACGGCACCGACCGAGGCGGCCTCGTCGATCAGGAACACCGTCAGGTCCTTGCGTCCGGCCTTGCGGATACCGGCCTCCGCCACGCCGATACGCACACCGGCCACGGGCAACAGCAAAGCGGGATCAGGACGTTCAAGCAATACGGGCATGGTGGTCGCGCCTATGAATGGAAGAAGTGCAACGAAATAAATGTCCCTGTCGCGGTCCCCCACGGAACCGGCTTGGCCGGGCCGTCGGGTGCGCCCCCCTCCAAGGGCCTGCGGCGGCGGCACCGAGCCACCCAGCGGTGCAGGAGGGGAGGAGTCTCATGTCAGCCGGCCGTGGCACTGTTTGTATTTCTTGCCGCTGCCGCAGGGGCATGGATCGTTGCGCCCCACACGCGGCACAGCCTGTGCGAGGCTGTCCCCATCGGTCACACTCTCCGTACCCCCGGTCTCGGTCGGCGCCGTGTAGGTGACGTTGGACAGGTGGCCGGCCTTGGCCTCCATCTGCTCAGCCGCCTCGTTGACCTGCTCCGGCGACTGCACCCGGACATTCATGAGAATACGGGTGACATCATTGCGCACGCTGTCGAGCAGTTGCCCGAAAAGCGTGAAGGCCTCGCGCTTGTACTCCTGCTTGGGCTGCTTTTGCGCGTAACCGCGCAGGTGGATGCCCTGGCGCAGGTAGTCCAGCGCCGCGAGGTGGTCGCGCCATTGCGAGTCCAGCGTCTGCAGCAGCACCACGCGTTCGAACTGCGTGAAGTTCTCCTCGCCGACCTGTACCACCTTGGCGTCGAACACCTCCTTGGCCGCGGCCTGCACACGGCCGACGATGTCATCGACCTCGACGCTCTCGGCGGACGACACCCAGTCGACCAGCGGGACGTCGACCGACCACTCCTCGCGCAGCGTGCGCTCCAGCGCGGGCAGGTCCCACTGCTCCTCGACACTGCCTTCGGGCACGAACTGGTGCACCAGGTCTGCAAAACAGCCGTCGCGCAGCGAGGTGATCTGCGCACGCAAATCCTTGGCATCGAGGATGTCGTTGCGCTGCTGGTAGATGACCTTGCGCTGGTCATTGGCCACGTCGTCGTATTCGAGCAGCTGCTTGCGGATGTCAAAATTGCGCGCTTCGACCTTGCGCTGTGCGCTCTCGATGCTGCGGGTGACCATGCCGGCCTCGATGGCCTCGCCCTCGGGCATCTTCAGGCGCTCCATGATCGCCCGCACGCGGTCACCCGCGAAGATGCGCATCAGCTGGTCGTCCAGGCTCAGGTAGAAGCGCGAGGAACCCGGGTCGCCCTGGCGGCCCGAGCGACCGCGCAGCTGGTTGTCGATCCGGCGCGACTCGTGGCGCTCGGTCGCGATGATCCGCAGGCCGCCCAGCGCCTTGACCTTTTCATGGTCCTGCTGCCACTGCGCGCGCGCCGCGTCGATACGCGCCGCCTTCTGCGCTTCGTCCAGGCTCTCGTCGGCCTCGATCGCCGCAATCATCTTCTCGAGGTTGCCACCCAGCACGATGTCGGTACCACGTCCGGCCATGTTGGTGGCAATGGTGATCGCGCCAGAACGGCCCGCCTGCGCAATGATCTCGGCTTCACGGGCGTGCTGCTTGGCATTGAGCACCTCGTGCGGCAGGTTCTCGGCCTTGAGCAGCTGCGAGATGATCTCGGAGTTCTCGATCGAGGAGGTGCCCACCAGCACCGGCTGGCCCCGCTCGTGACACTCCCGGATGTCGGCAATGGCCGCCTTGTACTTTTCGGGCGTGGTCTTGTAGACGCGGTCCAGCTGATCCTGCCGCTGGCTCGGGCGGTTCGGGGGAATCACCACCGTCTCCAGCCCGTAGATCTCCTGGAATTCGTAGGCCTCGGTATCGGCCGTACCGGTCATGCCCGCGAGCTTGCCGTACAGGCGGAAATAGTTCTGGAAAGTGATCGAGGCCAGCGTCTGGTTCTCGGGCTGGATCCTCACACCCTCCTTGGCCTCGACCGCCTGGTGCAGACCGTCGCTCCAGCGGCGCCCCGACATCAGGCGGCCAGTGAACTCGTCGACGATGACGATCTCGCCGTTCTGGACCACGTAGTGCTGGTCACGGTGGTACAGATGATGCGCCTTGAGCGAGGTCACCAGATGGTGCAGCAGCGCAATGTTCGAGGGGTCGTACAGGGATGCGCCCTCGGGCAACAGACCCGCCTGGGCCAGCAGTTGCTCGGCCTTTTCGTGCCCCTGCTCCGTCATGTGAACGGTATGTGCCTTTTCATCGACGGTGAAATCACCCGGTTTGATGACACCTTCGCCCGTGCGCGGATCGGCTTCGCCCTCCTGGCGCACCAGGTGCGGCACCAGTTGCTTGATCGCCATATAGACGGGCGTCTGGTCCTCGGCCTGCCCACTGATGATCAGCGGCGTGCGCGCCTCGTCGATGAGGATCGAGTCCACCTCGTCGACGATCGCGTAGTTCAGCTGGCGCTGTACGCGATCGCCCGCCTCGTAGACCATGTTGTCGCGCAGGTAATCGAAGCCGTATTCGTTGTTGGTGCCGTAGGTGATGTCGGCGCCATAGGCCGCCTGCTTTTCCTCGCGCGACATCTGCGGCAGGTTGATGCCCACCGTCAGGCCCAGGAAGTTGTACAGGCGGCCCATCCACTGCGCGTCGCGCGTCGCCAGGTAGTCGTTGACCGTCACCACATGCACACCCTTGCCGGCCAGTGCGTTCAGGTACACCGGCAGCGTCGCTGTCAGCGTCTTGCCCTCGCCCGTGCGCATTTCGGCCACCTTGCCGTGGTGCAGCGCGATACCCCCGATCATCTGCACGTCGAAGTGGCGCATCTTCATGACGCGTTTGCTCGCCTCACGCACGACCGCAAACGCCTCGGGCAGCAAGGCATCCAGCGTCTCGCCCTGGGCCAGACGCTGGCGGAACTGCCCGGTATGAGCGGCCAGCTCCTCATCGGACAGCTTTTCGTACTTGGACTCCAGGCCATTGATGCGATCGACCGTCTTGCGGTAGGTCTTGAGCAAGCGGTCGTTGCGACTGCCAAAGATTTTGGTCAGAAAGTTCGTGGCCATACGATTGGGACCATTGGCGCCGCGATGCGGTCACCTTTGGCCGGAGGGAAAATGGGGATTCGGGCGATCAGACGCCTGTCGGCCAGGCCAGATGGGACCGGCCGGCACGCGCAGGCGCCACGTGCAAGAGCAAACAGGGATTCTACAGAGGAGCCCTGTCGCAGCGACGCGTCAGCGTGCAGGCGGTGCCTGGCGGGGTGGCAGCAAAGCCGCCACATTCTCGCCGGCATTCAGGAAGCGCTTCGGATCCTGGGGTACGCCAGCCACCCACACCTCGAAGTGCAGATGGGGCCCGGTCGACCGACCGGTCGAGCCGACGTCTGCGATGTGCTGGCCACGCTTGACCAGATCACCCTTTTTCACCACCACCCGCGACGCGTGGGCATAGCGTGTGATGAGGCTGTTGCCATGGTCGATTTCGACCATGTTGCCGTACGCCGGATGGCGTTCCTGCACCACCACCACGCCGCCCGCTGCCGCCAGGATGGGAGTGCCTGTATGGGCCGGAAAATCCAGCCCCGTATGCAAGGCCGTCCGCCCGGTGATGGGATCGATCCGGAAACCGAAGGGTGAGCCGATGCTGCTGTCGTTCACCGGGACCTGGGTCGGCACCATGCTGCGCCGGATCTTCTGATCGAACAACCTGGATTCGACCGCCGTCAACCAGTCGAAGCCCATGCCCGATGCCTCATCCAGGCGGTCCAGCGTGGCCTGGAATTCCTCCGGTGTCAGCGGGCGCGAGGCAACCAGGGCGCCACCGGATGCCGGCGGCACACGGAACTCGGCCGGATCCAGCCCGGCCATACCCGCCACCCGCTCGCCCAGGGACTCGATCTGGACCATGCGTGCCTGCATTTCGCCCACCTTGCGGGCCATGGCGTCCAGGTTTTCACGCATGTACAGCTTGTTGGCGTCGACCTCGCCCTGCGTGACCAGGCGCGCCATCGACCCGAAACCGGGCCACCCCTGGCGCACGCCCTCGAGAAATACCCAGTGATAGGTGGCCACGGCGCCCAGCATCAGCAGACAGGACCCGGCCAGCGCCATAAGCACCAGTTTCACCCCATTGAGGTGAAGGGCGCGGCTCTTCGCCAGCCAAGCGTCCGTGATAATGATGTGCACGCCCTCAATCCTTCCATCCGAGACCCGATGTTACCCGCCCCCGGGTAGCCACCACGCCCATGAACCCTGTCATTCGCCGCCAGATGCTGTGGTCGCTGGAACAGGCTGCTGGCGAGGCACCACCGCTGGCCGCTCTTCAGGAACGGATTCGCGCCTCCAGCGCCTGCCTTCAGGCCGTCAAACCCCTGCTCCCCCCCCCACTTCGCGCATCGATCCAGGCCGGTCCGCTGCAGGACGGAGACTGGTGCCTGCTGGTGGCGTCGGCTGCGGTTTCAACCAAGCTGCGGCAACTGGTTCCCACGATGATCCGGGAACTCAATCAAAAAGGGTACCAGATTACGAGCATCAGACTCAAGATCCAAACGCCCGGACGATGAACGGTGCCGCTGGCCGCTGATATATGAATGGTGCCGCTTGTCTGACTCGAACAGACGACCTATCGCTTACAAGGCGAGTGCTCTACCAACTGAGCTAAAGCGGCACGGGCCTGGATTCTACTTGACGCGCTTGAGTGCCGGACGAGGCCCTTTGGGGCCGCCTGGTTCCGGGCTGCCATCGCCACCGGTGCCCTGCGCCAGCGACTCCTCCGTGGGCACGGCGCGCAGTTGCGGACCACGCTGTGCTGCGGGAGCGCCGCCGTCGGTGCCGCCGGACTCGCCGGGAAGCGCCGCCCCGGCATCCGCCTCGGACACCTGCGGCTCGGGCGGCGGAAAAGCCATCCCCTGCCCGTTCTCCCGCGCATAGATGGCCAGGACATGCGTGACCGGCACCAGAATTTCCCGCGCCACGCCGCCGAATCTGGCCTTGAATTCGATCCAGTCGTTGCCGATGTGCAGACCACTGGTGGCATCGTGGCTGACGTTGAGCACGATTTCGCCGTTGTTGACGAACTCCATGGGCACCTGCACCGACCGGTCGACATGCACCGCCATATACGGCGAAAAACCGTTGTCGGTGCACCACTCGTGCATGGCCCGGATCAGGTAGGGCCGCGTGGAGGGCAGGGCTTGTTCGTTCGTGTTGTTCATGCCGGCAGGGGCTTGCCACCAGGACCGTCGGCCCCGGGTGCAAGCGAGTCGCTTATTTGCGCATCACTTTTTCGGACGGGGTCAGGGCCTCAATGTAGGCCGGCCGGGAGAAGATGCGCTCGGCATACTTGAGGAGCGGCGCTGCGTTCTTGCTCAGCTCGATGCCGTAGTAGTCCAGGCGCCAGAGCAGCGGCGCGATGGCCACGTCGAGCATGGAGAAATTGTCACCCAGCATGAACTTGTTCTTGAGGAACACCGGGGCCAGCTGGGTCAGTCGGTCGCGGATATGAGCGCGCGCCTTCTCCAGGGCCTTGTCATTGCCCTTGGCCGTGCGGCTTTCCAGCACGGACACGTGGGTGAACAGTTCCTTTTCGAAGTTGAGCAGGAACAGGCGCACGCGTGCACGGTCCACCGGATCGCCAGGCATCAGCTGCGGATGCGGGAACCGCTCGTCAATGTACTCGTTGATGATGTTGGACTCGTACAGAATCAGGTCGCGCTCAACCAGTATCGGCACCTGGCCATACGGGTTCATCACGCTGATATCTTCCGGTTTGTTGTACAGGTCCACATCCCGGATCTCGAAGTCCATGCCCTTCTCGAACAGGACGAAACGGCAGCGGTGGGAGTAGGGACAGGTGGTGCCGGAATACAGGACCATCATGAGAAGCGCTCCTTAATGCAAAAAACAGTGGCGGATCTGCCACCGGGGTGGCATCGACCCGACCACTGCGCAGGCCGGCACCCCGGGGCACCAGCGAATCGAATACCTGCTTACTTGACGTCTTTCCAGAACGCCACGTTCAAACGCCAGGCCACAAGCGTGAAGGCAGCCAGGAACAGCATCACCCAGACACCCAGACGGACGCGGCTGTTCTGGGCCGGTTCACCCATCCATTGCAGGTAGGCGACGAGGTCACCCACATTTTGATCGAACTCGGCCTTGGACATGGCGCCGGGCTTGACTTGCTCCCAGCCCTTGAAGACGTCGGTTTCGTGGCCATGGCTGTCCACCTTCTGCATGACGGGCCTCTGCTCGCCCTGCCACTGCCACAGCGGATTGGGCATGCCGACGTTCGGGAACACCAGGTTGTTCCACCCCGTGGGCTTGGTCTCGTCACGGTAGTAGGTGCGCAAGAAGGTGTAAAGGTAATCCGCACCGCTGTAACCATGACCGGCCCTGGAGCGGGCGATCACACTCAGGTCGGGCGGGTTGGCCCCGAACCAGTCCTTGGCCTGCTTCGGGTCGATGGCTGCCTTCATGGTGTCACCGATCTTGTCGGTCGTGAAGGTCAGGTTTTCGGCGATCTGCTTGTCGGTCAGGCCGATGTCGCGCAGCCGGTTGAAGCGCATGAAGGCCGCCGAGTGGCAGCTCAGACAGTAGTTGACGAAGATCTTGGCACCATTTTGCAGCGCCGCGATGTCGTTGGTCCGGTTGGGCGCTTTCTCGATCGGGAAGCTGCCACCGGCCGCCTGAGCGGTACCAATCAGGCCCAGGGCGAGTGCAAAACCCAGAAGCATCTTTTTCATGGGGTGTTTCTCCACTTGCGGGTTCTTGACTCAGTGAGGCTTGAAAATGACACGGGCAGGCACGGGCCTGGGCTCACCCAGACGCGACCACCACGGCATCAGCAGGAAGAACCCGAAGTAGAACAGGGTGCCCACCTGAGACACACGCTCGCCGACCGGCGAAGGCGGTTGCACGCCCAGATAGCCCAGGATCAGGAAGTTGATCACGAACACCAGGTACAGCCATTTGTTCCAGCTCGGACGGTAGCGGATCGACTTGACCGGGCTGTGGTCCAGCCAGGGCAGGAAGAACAGGATGATCACGGCACCGCCCATCACCACCACACCCCAGAACTTGGCGTCGATGCCGGGAATGCCGATGAAGGAGAAGCCGCCAAACACCGCCAGCGCCACCAGCGCCGCCACCGAGATGCCGGCCTTGGTCATCAGCGACATCCGGCCCTTGATCCAGACGAACAGCACGGTCAGGACGGTGATGACCGAGACCACGAGCATCATCTCGGTGGTGATGGCACGCAGCATCGAGTAGAACGGCGTGAAGTACCAGACCGGAGCGATGTGCAGCGGCGTCACCAGCGGATCGGCGGGGATGAAGTTGTTGTACTCGAGGAAGTAGCCACCGAACTCGGGTGCGAAGAACACGATGGCCGAGAACACCATCAGGAACACGCTCACACCGAAGATGTCATGCACCGTGTAATAGGGGTGGAAGGGCACACCGTCGGCAGGCGCATCCTTGGACCAGCGGTTGCCTTTGGGGCCCGCCTTGATCTCGACGCCATCGGGATTGTTCGAGCCCACGTCGTGCAACGCCAGCAGGTGCGCCACCACCAGGCCCAGCAGCACCAGAGGAACGGCGATCACATGGAAGCTGAAGAAGCGGTTCAGGGTAGCGTCACCCACCACGTAGTCGCCGCGGATCAGGATGGCCAGATCGGGACCGACAAAGGGAATGGCGGAGAACAGGTTGACGATCACCTGGGCGCCCCAGTAGGACATCTGGCCCCAGGGCAACAGATAGCCCATGAAGGCTTCGGCCATGAGCGCCAGGAAGATGGCGCAACCGAAGATCCAGACCAGTTCACGCGGCTTGCGGTACGAGCCGTAGATGAGGCCGCGGTACATGTGCAGGTACACGACGATGAAGAACGCCGAGGCCCCCGTGGAGTGCATGTAGCGGATCAGCCAGCCCCATGGCACGTCGCGCATGATGTACTCAACCGAGGCGAAAGCCGTGTTCGCGTCTGGCTTGTAGTGCATCACCAGGAAGATGCCGGTGACGATCTGGATCACCAGCACCAGCAGCGCCAGCGAGCCGAAGATGTACCAGAAGTTGAAGTTCTTCGGAGCGTAGTACTCCGACATGTGAACCCGGTAGGCCGCGAACGCGGTCGGAAACCGGTTCTCGAACCAGTTCATGACCTTCTGGCCAGTGGGAGCATCGGGGGGAAGTTCTTTGAATTCAGCCATGTCAGCCTCTTGTGGTCGCAATGCGCAGGCGGCGCATCAGGCCTGTTTTTCTTCGCCAATGAGCAACACCGTGTCCGACACGTAGTAGTGCGGCGGCACCTCCAGGTTGTCCGGCGCTGGCTTGTTCTTGAACACGCGCCCGGCCAGATCGAAGGTGGAGCCGTGGCAGGCGCACAGATAGCCGCCTTGCCAGTCGTCCGGCAGCGAAGGTTGCGGACCGGGTGAGAACTTGTCGCCAGGCGAGCAGCCCAGATGGGTGCAGATGCCCACGCCCACGAAAACCTCGGGCTTGATCGAGCGGTGGCGGTTCTTCGCATACTCGGGAGTCGGGTAGGCCTTGCGCTCGGAGTTGGGGTCGGCCAGCTCGCCTTCGATCTTTTCGAGTGCGGCCAGCTGCTCCGGTGTGCGCTTCATGATCCACACCGGTTTGCCGCGCCACTCGACCACGACTTTCTCGCCGGGCTGGATGGCTGAAATGTCGACCTCCACCGCCGCGCCGGCCGCCTTGGCCCGCTCCGAAGGTTGGAAGGTGCTCACAAAAGGCACGGCAACGGCTGCGGCGCCCACGCCACCCATGGCGCAGGACGTGATCAGCCAGGTCCGACGACTGTTATCGACAGTCGAATCGACGGTTGCTTCACTCATGGGGATCTTTCAAGGTCGTTTCGAAACAGACACAAGGGTCAACCCGGCATTGTACCGGAGGCATGACCCGGCTCCGGTGCTTGCCGGGGCGCAGTGCTTGGCCAATGGCCGGATGGACCATCCCCGCCACCTTGCCGGCCCTTTCACTCTCCGGACCACCACAGCCTCTGCGGCATGCCACACTGCAGCTTTCGGCGGCAGAATGTCGATCACCGCCGGGAATCGATCGAATCATCAGTACAAGTACACAGGAGCCATTTACATGGGCATGATGCAAGAGTTCAAGGAATTTGCCGTCAAGGGCAACGTCATCGATCTGGCGGTCGGCGTCATCATTGGCGGCGCGTTTGGCAAGATCGTCGGCTCGCTGGTGGACGATGTGATCATGCCCTTGGTGGGCCTGGTGTTCGGCAAGCTGGACTTCTCCAACCTGTTCATCGCGCTGGGCGCGGTCCCCGAGGGCACGCCCCGCACCCTGGCCGCCGTGCGCGAGGCGGGCGTACCCGTGCTGGCCTACGGCAGCTTCGTCTCGGTGGCGCTGAACTTCCTGATCCTGGCCTTCGTGATCTTCATCATGATCAAGCAGATCAACCGCTTCCGCCGCGAAGAGCCCGCTGCGCCAGCCGAGCCGCCGGCCACCCCCGAGGATGTGCTGCTGCTGCGCGAAATCCGCGACAGCCTGCGCAAGTAAGTCGGACCGACGCGCCGCCGGCTCAGGCGGCCGTCATTTCCATCGCCGCGTCCCACGCGGCAATGAGACTGGACGGGTCGGCCCGGCCTGTACCCGCGAGATCGAAGGCGGTCCCGTGATCGGGACTGGTCCGCACGAAAGGCAGGCCCAATGTGGTGTTGACACCGCCATCCAGCCCCAGCAGCTTCACCGGGATCAGCCCCTGGTCGTGGTACATCGCGATCACGACATCGAACTGCCCCTGGCGCGCCCGCATGAAGACAGTGTCCGGTGGATGCGGGCCGGACACGTCCATGCCCATTTGCTGTGCCCGCGCCACGGCTGGCGCGATGATCTCGATCTCTTCGCGGCCGAACAGTCCACCCTCGCCCGCATGGGGATTGAGGCCCGCCACCGCGATCCGGGGGCGGCGCCCCTCGATCCGCAGGCTCCGGTCGGTGATCTGCAGGGTCTGCCACACCTCCTCGATGCTGAGCATGTCGATGGCCCGGCGCAGCGCGACGTGGATCGTCACGAGCACCGTCCTCAGCCCGGGGCAACTCAGCATCATGCGCACCGGCACCTCGTCCGCCACGCGACCGAGGTGTTCGGCCGCCAGGGCCTGCAGGAACTCGGTGTGACCGGGAAAACCGATGCCGGCGGCGGCCAGCGCCTCCTTGTGGATGGGAGCGGTCACCACGGCCTGCCCGGCGCCCGCCAGCACCTGCCGCGCCGCCAGCTCGATGGCGTCGGCCGCCATCCGGCCGGCGTCCGCGCTGACCTGCCCGATCGATGGCAGCGGGCGCGGATCACCGGCCTGCCACACCGCCAGCGAACCTGGCTTGCACGTGCCATCCCAGGCGCGCAAAGGCGGCAGCGGCAGGGGCGACTGGCCCGCGAGCCGCTCCCGCGCAGCCTGCATCACCGCGAAATCGCCGACCACCACCAGATCCTGCCAGCGTTCGGGATGCCGTGCCGCGGCGGCCAGCACGATCTCGGGACCGATGCCGGCGGGGTCGCCCATGGTCATGAGCATCGGAGGACGCGGGGAAGCCGTCATGGGCATCAGGCCGGGTTGGGAATGTCGATGAAGCGGTGCTCGATACCCAGCAACCGTGCCACGTGCTCACCCACCGCCGGCGCACCATAGCGCTCGGTGGCATGATGCCCGCAGGCCATGTAGCCAACGCCACATTCACGTGCATAGTGCGCCTGCGGCTCCGAAATCTCGCCGGTGATGAACACATCGGCGCCGGCGGCAATGGCGGCCTCGAAATAGGACTGCGCGCCGCCCGAGCACAAAGCGATTCGCCGCACCGGACGGTCGGGCTCGGCCACCAGGGTCACCGCGCGACCCAGCACCTGCCCGACGTCGCGTGCCATCTCCGCCATCGAGTCCCAGGCTCGCTGACCCAGGCATCCCAGGGCCTGCTCACCGAAACGACCGGTCGGACCGTCATCCAGTGTGATGCCCAATTGCCTCGCCAGTTGCGCGTTGTTGCCCAGTTCGGGATGTGCGTCCAGCGGCAGGTGGTACGCCAGCAAACTCACATCTGCCGCCAACAGACGCTCGAGCCGGCGTTTCATCCAACCCACCACGCGCCCATCCTGACCGCGCCAGAACAGGCCATGATGCACCAGGATCGCGTCAGCACCCGCCTCGATGGCGGCCTCAATCAGGGCCAGACTGGCGGTGACACCGGACACGAGTCGCCGCACCTCGGCCTTGCCTTCGACCTGCAGTCCGTTGGGACCGTAGTCCCTGAAGGCGGCCGGCTGCAGCAAATCGTCGAGCGCGCTGCACAATCGATCCCGGGAAACGGTTGGGTTGCATGGGTGGGTCATGCCTCGATTGTGGCAGGCAACAAGCGGCCTTCACACCCTTGCGCCACACGACACGACCCGACGCCCAGACCCCTTTTGCCCCGGGATCAGCCCCGCGAACCGCCGTCAGGGCTTCTGAGCGGCTTCCGATTCGGCCATTTTGCGCGTGAAAAAACGGTAGAACCAGACGGCCATCACGACGATGAACGCCAGCACCCCGACGCTGAACAGCCCGTAATCGGTTGAAAAAAGATCCACCATCGCTTTCATGCTGCCCTCCTGCGGCTTCATTGACAGATGCCCATTTCATCGTTGCGGGCTTTCATCTGCCTTGACCTTGATCAACCCCCTTGAAGTTCCTGGGTGACGCAACCAAATGACCGACAATGGAACCTACGCCGCCATTCCGGTCGCCCCATTCCCATACCCATGAAACGCCTCTGGCTGTTATTCGCCCAAACCGTGACGGTACTGGTCGCCGCCTACTTCGTGGTGGCCACGCTCAAGCCATCCTGGCTCGATCATCGACCCTCGACGTCCTATGTTGTCCCGGTGTTCGAGGCGGCTCCGCCAGCCACTGGCACCGAGGTGGCGCCCGGCAGTCTGAGGGCCGCCGCCCAGGCGGCCTCGCCGGCCGTGGTCAGCATCAACACCAGCAAGGTCACCGAACTGCCCCAGGAGCTCGCCGACCCCTGGTTCCGCTTCTTCTTTGGTGACCAGGGCTCGGCACAACCGCAAACCGGTCTGGGCTCCGGGGTCATCGTCAGCCCGGCCGGCTACATTCTGACCAACAACCATGTGATCGAGGAAGCGGACGAAATCGAGGTGGTGCTCAACGACGGACGCACCAGTGTCGCCCAGGTGATCGGCACCGATCCCGAAACCGACCTGGCCATCCTGAAGATCGATCTCGACAAATTGCCGGTGATCACCCTGGGCAACTCTGACGCACTGGCAATCGGGGACCAGGTTCTCGCCATCGGCAACCCGTTCGGCGTTGGGCAAACCGTCACCAGCGGCATTGTCAGCGCGCTGGGCCGCACCCAGCTGGGCATCAACATCTTCGAAAACTTCATCCAGACCGACGCCGCCATCAACCCGGGTAACTCCGGTGGTGCACTGGTGGATACCCAGGGTCGGTTGATGGGCATCAACACGGCCATTTACTCACGCTCCGGCGGCTCGATGGGTATTGGTTTTGCCATTCCGACATCGACCGCACGCAGTGTCATGGAAGCCATCGTTCGCGACGGGCAGGTGACACGGGGCTGGATCGGCGTGGAACCACAGGACCTGACACCCGAGCTGGCCGAAGGTTTCGGACTGGGCGACAAAGGTGGTGTCATCATCACGGGCGTGCTGCAAAACGGCCCCGCGGCACAGGCCGGCGTACGGCCCGGTGACGTGATCACCCACGTTGGCGAGAGGGAGGTCAAAAACGTGTCGCAACTGCTGTCGGCCGTCGCGGCGCTGCCTCCGGGGCAGCCCTCCACCCTGGTCGTGGTGCGCAGGGATGGCACGCAGTCACTGCAGATCGTCCCGGGCCGACGCAACCCCGCGCGGCCGCAGGT
>NZ_JAQVEJ010000077.1 GCF_028698005.1 Hydrogenophaga sp. | reverse complement strand
AGGGCCAAACCACGGCGTTGACGGTGCCGGCGCAGGCCGTGGTCGTGCGCGACGGCCACAGCTACGTGTTCGTGATCGGCCCCGACGACAAGGCCGAGGCCCGGCGCATCACCACCGGCCGGCGCGCCGGGGACCGGGTGGAAGCGGTGGACGGGCTCGAACCCGGCGACCGGGTCGCCGTGCAGGGTGCCGGCTTCCTGAACGAGGGTGACCTGGTCAAGGTCGCGGACTGAGGAGCCGGCCATGAACGTATCGGCCTGGTCCATTCGCAACCCGATTCCGGCGGCGATGCTGTTCGTCATGCTGACGCTGGCGGGGCTGTTCTCCTTCCAGGCGATGAAGGTGCAGAACTTCCCCGACATCGACCTGCCCATGGTCACCGTCGTGGCGAGCCTGCCCGGCGCAGCACCCAACCAGCTCGAAAACGACGTCGCCCGCAAGCTGGAGAACGGCATCGCCACGGTCCAGGGCCTCAAGCACATCTACACCCAGGTGCAGGACGGCGTGGTGTCGATCAGTGCCGAGTTCCAGATCGAGAAGCCGCCGCAGGAGGCCCTGGACGATGTGCGCTCGGCCGTCAGCCAGGTGCGGGGCGATCTGCCGGCCGAGCTGACCGACCCGATCGTGCGCAAGGTGGACCTGGCGGCCTCGCCGGTGCTGGCGTTCGCGGTCTACTCGGACAAGATGGACGAAGAGGCGCTGTCCTGGTTCGTCGACAACGACATCGCCAAGCTGCTGCTCTCGGTCAAGGGCGTGGGGGCGGTCAACCGCGTGGGCGGCGTGGACCGCGAAGTGCAGGTGCTGCTGGACCCGGTCAGGCTGCAGGCGCTCAACACGACGGCGGCCGACATCTCGCGCCAGCTCGCGCAGGTGCAGATCGAACGCGCCGGTGGCCGTGCCGACGTGGGCGACATCCAGCAGCCCATGCGCACGATCTCGGCCCTCGGGTCGGCAGCGGAACTGGCCCGCATGGAGCTGTCGCTGTCGGACGGTCGCCGCATCCGCCTGGACCAGGTGGCGACCGTGCGCGACACGATTGCCGAGCGGACGGCGGCTGCCTTCCTGGATGGCCAGCCGGTTGTGGGTTTCGAGGTGGCACGCAGCAAGGGCGCGGGCGAAGTGGATGTGGGCGCGGGCGTGCGCGCCCGGCTGGCCGAGCTGCAGGCGCGCCGGCCCGATCTGCGCATCACCGAGGCGTTCGACTTCGTGACGCCGGTGGAGGAGGAGTTCGGGGCCTCCATGAAACTGCTGTATGAGGGCGCATTGTTGGCGGTGCTCGTGGTCTGGCTGTTCCTGCGGGATTTCCGTGCCACCATTGTCTCGGCGATCGCCCTGCCGCTGTCGGCCATCCCGGCCTTCATCGGCATGCATTACATGGGCTTCACCATCAACATGGTGTCGCTGCTGGCGCTGTCGCTGGTGATCGGCATTCTGGTGGACGATGCGATCGTCGAGGTCGAGAACATCGTGCGCCACATGCGCATGGGCAAGACGCCATACCAGGCCGCCATGGAGGCCGCCGACGAGATCGGCATGGCCGTGATCGCCACCACCTTCACGCTCATCGCCGTGTTTCTGCCCACCGCCTTCATGGCCGGCATTCCGGGCAAGTTCTTCAAGCAGTTCGGCTGGACGGCCGCGCTGGCGGTGTTTGCCTCGCTGGTGGTGGCGCGGATGTTGACGCCCATGATGGCGGCCTACCTGCTCAAGCCGCTGGTCACCCGGGAGAACAAGCCCGCATGGGCCCGGCGCAGCGGCTGGCTGGGCCGCCTCTGGACCTGGGCCAACAACCACGAGGAACCCCGGTGGCTCGTCACCTACCAGCGCCTGGCGGCGGTCTGCATCCGCCATCGCTGGCTGACCGTGGCGGGGGCCGTGCTGTTCTTCTTCGGCTCGCTGATGCTGATCCCGCTGCTGCCGCAGGGTTTCGTGCCGCCCGACGACAACTCGCAGACGCAGGTGTACCTGGAGCTGCCACCGGGCGCGACGCTGACGCAGACCATCGCCGCCGCCGAGCACGCCCGCCGGACGGTGATGGGTGTCGATCACGTCAAGTCGGTCTACACGACGATCGGCTCCGGCCAGGCTGGCACCGACCCGTTCGCACCGCAGGGAGCGGCTGAGTCGCGCAAGGCCGCGCTCACCATCCAGCTCGACGCGCGCGGGCAGCGGCCGAAAAAGCAGCTCATCGAGCAGCAGATCCGCACCGCCATGGCCGATATTCCGGGCGTGCGCTACAAGGTGGGGCTGGGGGGGTCGGGCGAGAAGTACATCCTGGCCGTCACCGGGGACGACCCGGTGGCCCTGCAGTCCACCGCGCGGCAGCTGGAGCAGGCGCTGCGCACCATTCCCGGCGTGGGCAGCGTGCAGTCCACTGCCTCGCTGGTGCGCACCGAGATCTTCGTGCAGCCCGACCTGGCGCGTGCTGCCGACCTGGGCGTGACCAGCGCCGCCATCGCCGACACGCTGCGCGTGGCGACCGTGGGCGACTACGACAGCCAGTTGCCCAAGCTCAACCTGCCGCAGCGGCAGTTGCCCATCGTGGTGCGGCTGGATCCGTCGGCGCGGCAGAACCTCGATCAGCTCGGGCGCCTGGCCGTGCCCGGTGCCAAGGGCCCGGTCATGCTCTCGCAGGTGGCCGACCTGAGCCACGGTGGCGGGCCCGCCATGATCTCGCGCTACGACCGTACGCGCAACATCAACTTCGAGGTGGAGCTGGCGGGCGTGCCGCTGGGTGACATGAAGGCCATCGTGGCCGGCCTGCCGCCGATGAAACAACTGCCGGCCGGCATCTCGGTGGTGGAGGTGGGCGACGCCGAAGTGCAGGGCGAGCTGTTCGGCAGCTTCGCGCTGGCCATGCTCACCGGCGTGCTGTGCATCTACATCGTGCTGGTGCTGCTGTTCAAGGCCTTCCTGATGCCGGCCACCATCCTGCCGGCGCTGCTGATGTCCTTCGGCGGCGCCTTCGTGGCGCTGCTGCTGACCCACATGAGTTTCTCCATGCCCTCGCTGATCGGTCTGGTGATGCTCATGGGCGTGGCCTCCAAGAACTCCATCCTGCTGGTCGAGTACGCCATCGAGGCCCAGCGCCAGCGCGGCCTGTCGCAGTTCGACGCGATCATGGACGCGTGCCACAAGCGCGCGCGCCCCATCATCATGACCAGCATCGCGATGATCGCCGGCATGTTGCCGGTGGCGATCGGCTCGGGCAACGCCGATGGCAGCTTCCGCTCGCCCATGGCCGTGGCGGTGATCGGTGGCCTCATGACCTCGACCATGCTCAGCCTGCTGGTGGTGCCGGCCGTCTTCACCATGATGGACGACCTCTCGCGCTGGCTGCGCCGCTTGGCCGGTGCTGGCCAGGCCGTGCCCGCCGCGCAGGCCTGAACCCGGCGCCCCACACCCGCCGGGGTGTGAGCGGGCCTCAGGCGGCCATGATCTTCAGCAGTTCGGTCTCGATCTCGATCTGCCGCCGGTTGACCTGCAGGGCCGGGCCGCTGATGAGGAAGGTGTCTTCCACCCGCTCGCCCAGCGTCGTGATCTTGGCCAGCTGGACGTTGATGCCATGGTGCGCCAGGACCAGCGAAATGCCGTACAGCAGGCCGGCGCGGTCGCTGGTCGAGATCGACAGCAGCCAGCGCTGCGCCTTGTCGTCCGGATGCAGGTCGACCCGGGGTGTGGCGGGGAAGCTGCGGACCCGGCGCGACAGGCGGCCCCGGCTGGGCGGGGGCAGCGGGCCGTGCCCGTCGATCGCTGCCGCCAGATCATTCTCGACCATGGCGATCAATTCCCGGTAGTGCTCGGACAACGCGGGTGCGACCACCTGGAAGGTGTCCAATGCGCGGCCATTGTTCGTCGTGTGGATGCGGGCATCCAGAATGGAGAAACCGGCATTGTCGAAATAGCCGCAGATGCGCGCGAACAGATCGGGCGCGTCCTGGGCATAGACCAGCACCTGCAGGCCCTCGCCTTCGGGTGACAGCCGTGCCCTGACCACACTGGCGGTCTTGCTTTTCTGCGGGTCGGCCAGGTGCCTGGACAGCATGCGCGTGTGCCAGGCAATGTCGTCGGCCTCGTGGCGCATGAAATAGCTCAGATCCAGCGTATCCCACAGTGCCTTGTGGGCCATGTGGGGCAGGGCGTGCAAGGCCAGCTTGGACAGGGCCTCGCGCTTGCGCGCCTCCACCACCGCACCAGGGTCCGGCGCCCGCCCGCCCAGGGCGTTCAGCGTGTAGCGGTACAGATCTTCCAGCAGCTTGCCCTTCCAGCCGTTCCAGACCTTGGGACTGGTGCCGCGGATGTCGGCCACGGTCAGCAGGTACAGCGCCGTCAGGTAGCGCTCGTTGCGCACGCGCCGGGCGAAGGCGGCGATCACGTCCGGGTCGCTCAGGTCTTCCTTCTGGGCGATGCGGCTCATGCTCAGGTGCTCGCTGACGAGGAACTCGATCAGGCGGCTGTCTTCGCGGTCGATGCCGTGCTGGCGACAGAAGGAGCGCACCTCGCGTGCGCCCAGCTCGGAGTGGTCGCCGCCGCGGCCCTTGGCGATGTCGTGGAACAGTGCGGCCACGTACAGGATCCATGGCTTGTCCCAGCCGGCGGCGAGCTGCGAGCAGAACGGGTATTCGTGCGAGTGGTCGGCGATGAAGAAACGCCGCACGTTGCGCAACACCATCAGGATGTGCTGGTCCACGGTATAGACGTGGAACAGGTCGTGCTGCATCTGGCCCACGATCTGACGGAACGGCCAGAGGTAGCGCCCCAGCACCGAGGTCTGGTTCATCAGCCGCATGGCGTGGGTGATCCCCTCGGGCTGCTGCAGGATCTTCAGGAACGTGGCGCGGTTGACCGGGTCGGAACGGAACTTCGCGTTCATGATCGGCCGCACGTTGTACAGCGCGCGCAGCGTGCGTGCCGACAGACCCTGAATGCCGACGGTGGTCTGGAACAGCAGGAAGGTCTCCAGAATGGCGTGTGGCTGCCGGACGTACAGATCGTCCGAGGCCACCTCCAGCATGCCCGCCTTGTCGAGGAAGCGCTCGTTGATGGGTCGCAGCGGCTGTGGGCCCATCTCATCGCTGGCCAGCCGCTCCTCGATATTGAGCAGCAGGATCTGGTTCAGTTGCGCCACCGCCTTGGCGGCCCAGTAGAAGCGCTTCATCAGCTGCTCGCTGGCGCGCTTGGTGCCCCGGGCGGCGGAGGTGCCGCGGGTGCTCTCGGAGGCCAGCAGCGGCGGCACGACGGCCCGGTAGCCGAAGGCCTCGGCAACGGCGGTCTGCAGATCGAACACCAGCCGGTCTTCGCGGCGTCCTGTCAGCAGGTGCAGGCGCGCGCGGATGAGGCTGAGCAGGTCTTCGTTGGCCTTGAGCTGTCTGGCCTCCATCGGGGTGGCCAGCCCCTTGCGGGTGAGTTCGTTCCAGGTGCGGCCCAGGCCGGCGGCCTTGGCCACCCAGAGGATGATCTGCAGGTCGCGCAAGCCGCCGGGCGATTCCTTGCAGTTGGGCTCCAGCGAGTAGGGTGTGTTCTCGAACTTCTGGTGGCGCTGGCGCATCTCCAGCGTCTTGGCCAGGAAGAAAGCCTTGGGGTCCATGGCCTCGCCAAGCCGCGCCACCAGGCGACGGAAGGCCGGGCGGCTGCCGGCCAGCAGCCGGCATTCGAGCAGGGACGTCTGCACCGTCACGTCGTGCCGCGATTCCTCGACACATTCATCGGTCGTGCGCACGCTCGATCCGATTTCCAGCCCGGCATCCCAGCAACTGCCGATGAAGCCTTCGATCCGGGTGGCCAATGCCGCGTCACGGTCGGGGTCGATCCCGTCGGGCAGCAACACCAGCACATCCACGTCCGAATGGGGGAACAGCTCGCCACGCCCGTAGCCGCCCACGGCGGCCAGCGCAAAGCCGGGGCCGAAACCGGCACGGGCCCAGAGCCGGGACAGCATGTCGTCGGTCAACCGGGCCAACTGTCGCAGCGTCCGGCGGGTGCCGCGCGTGGAGGGGCCGGCCTTGAGCAGACCTGCGGTCAGCCGCTGCTTGTCGTCGCGGTACTGCTGGCGCCACTGGGCAATCTCGCCTGGGTGATTCGGCATGGGGGAGCGCATCCCGGCGTTCGCCAGGTGGGTGGTGGTGGATGCAGTGGTGTGCTGTGGCGGCGGACCGCGTGGGTCAGGCCGCCGCTGTCACCAGGGGTGGAACGAAGTCGGGGATGGGCGGGTAGCCGTCGGAGAGGGTCAGCACCTCGTAGCCGGTCTCCGTGACCAGCACGGTGTGCTCCCACTGCGCGGACAGCGAGCGGTCGCGCGTGACGATCGTCCAGCCATCACCCATTTCCTTGATCTCGCGCCGGCCGGCGTTGAGCATCGGCTCGATGGTGAAGATCATGCCGGGCTGCAACTGCTCCATCGTGCCCGGCTTGCCGTAGTGCAGCACCTGCGGGTCCTCGTGGAACTTCTGGCCGATGCCGTGCCCGCAGAACTCGCGCACCACCGAAAAGCCATTGCCTTCGGCGTAGGTCTGGATGACATGGCCGATGTCGCCGAGGCGGGCACCGGGGCGGACCGCCATGATGCCCTTCCACATCGATTCGTAGGTCACCTGGTTCAGGCGCCGGGCCTGGACGCTGCAGGCCGCCTCGCCGCCGACCAGGAACATCCGGCTGGTATCGCCGAACCAGCCATCCTTGATGACCGTCACATCGACGTTGACGATGTCGCCTTTTTTCAGCGGCTTCTCACCCGGGATGCCATGGCACACGACCTGATTGACCGAGGTGCAGACGTGGCCCGGGTAGGGCGGGTAACCGGGGGGCTGGTAGCCGATGGTGGCCGACACGGTGCCCTGTTTTTTCATGCACTCGGCGGCCAGGTGGTCGATCTCCAGCGTGGTGATGCCTGGCTGGATCAGTGGCGTGAGGTAGTCGAGAACCTCGGAGGCCAGCCGGCACGCCTGGCGCATGGCGGCAATGCCAGCCTCGTCTTTGATGGTAATGCTCATGAGCCAAATTATCCCACCGGGTGGCGCTGTCTGCAGGCGCGCGTCCGCTTGGCCCGGCCCCCGGCGGCTAAAATTGACGCCTTCACCGACCAGGGGCATCGCCCCGCCTTCTTTGCCTCAAGGCCCCCCACCGTGACCCTGCACCTGCGCTTCTTCGACGGCGGCAATGCCGTCAGCGATTTCAAGATCCAGCAACTGCTGCCCCGCCTGCAGGGCATTGCAGACAGGATCACCGGGCTGACGGCCCGTTTCGTGCACCTGGCCGCGTTCGACGCCGAACCCGATGACGCCACCACCGGGCGCCTGGCCGAACTGCTGACCTATGGCGATCCCGTGACGCCGGCGCATCAGGCGGCCGAGCAGGCCGGCGCACCGGCGCTGGTGGTGATGCCGCGCCTGGGCACCGTCTCGCCCTGGGCGTCCAAGGCCACCGATATCGCGCGCAACTGTGGCCTGGTGCTGCACCGGGTCGAGCGCCTGATCGAATACCGGGTGACGCTCAAGTCCGGGCTGCTCGGCAGGGCCAGCCTGTCGCCCGAGCAACTGCAGGCCGTGGCCGCGCTGCTGCACGACCGCATGACCGAATCGGTCTCCACCGACCGTGCCCAGGCCGAGGCCCTGTTCACCGAATTGCATCCGGCGCCCATGGCGCAGGTGGATGTGCTCGCCGGCGGCCGGGCCGCGCTCGAGCAGGCCAACGGCGAATGGGGCCTGGCGCTGGCCGACGACGAAATCGACTACCTGGTGGCGGCCTTCACGGCGCTGGGCCGCAACCCCACCGACGTCGAGCTGATGATGTTCGCGCAGGCCAACAGCGAGCACTGCCGCCACAAGATCTTCAACGCCCGGTTCACCATTGACGGCGTGGTGCAGGACAAGAGCCTGTTCGGCATGATCCGCCACACGCACCAGACGGCGCCGCAGCACACCATCGTGGCGTATTCGGACAACGCGTCCATCATGGAGGGGCACGAACTGGAGCGCTTCGTGGCCCGTGCCGGCGCCGATGCGTCTCCCGCCTATACGGCGGAAGCCGCGACGCACCACATCCTGATGAAGGTGGAAACCCACAACCACCCGACCGCGATTTCCCCGTTTCCCGGCGCCTCCACCGGCGCGGGCGGCGAGATCCGCGACGAGGGTGCCACCGGACGAGGCTCCAAACCCAAGGCGGGTTTGACCGGCTTCACCGTCTCCAGGCTGTGGGGCGGCCTGTCCGACCAGCCGGGCGGCAAGCCCGAGCACATCGCCAGCCCGCTGCAGATCATGACCGAGGGCCCGCTGGGCGGCGCGGCCTTCAACAACGAATTCGGCCGGCCCAACCTGCTGGGCTACTTCCGCGAGTACGAGCAGGACGTGGGCGGTGTGGCCCGCGGCTACCACAAGCCCATCATGATTGCCGGCGGCCTGGGCCAGATCGATGCCGGGCTGACCAAGAAGATCGATTTCCCGGCCGGCACGCTGCTGATCCAGCTCGGCGGCCCCGGCATGAAGATCGGCATGGGCGGTGGCGCCGCCAGCTCCATGGCCACCGGGACCAACGCGGCCGAGCTGGACTTCGACTCCGTCCAGCGGGGCAACCCCGAGATCGAGCGCCGGGCCCAGGAAGTCATCAACCATTGCTGGGCGCAGGGTGAGAAGAACCCCATCCTGTTCATCCATGACGTCGGCGCGGGTGGCCTGTCCAATGCCTTCCCCGAGCTGGTCAACGACGCCGGCAAGGGCGCGCGCTTCGACCTGCGTGCCGTGCCGCTGGAAGAGTCGGGTCTGGCGCCCAAGGAAATCTGGTGCAACGAGAGCCAGGAACGCTACGTGCTGGCCATCGCGCCGGCGTCGCTGGAGCAGTTCAAGGCCTTCTGCGAGCGCGAGCGCTGCCCCTTCGCGGTGGTGGGCGTGGCCACGGACGAGCGCCAGCTGGTGCTGGCCGACGAGGGCCACGAAAGCCCGGTGGACATGCCGATGGACGTGCTGCTGGGCAAGCCGCCCAAGATGCACCGCGATGTCACAACCGTGCAACGCACGTTCCAGCCGATCGACCTGACCGGTGTGTCGCTGGAAAAAGCAGTGATCGACGTGCTGAGCCACCCGACCGTGGCCTCCAAGCGCTTCCTGATCACCATCGGCGACCGCACCGTGGGTGGCCTGACGCACCGCGACCAGATGGTCGGCCCCTGGCAGGTGCCGGTGGCCGACTGTGCCGTGACGCTGGCCGACTACGCCGGTTTCGCGGGCGAAGCCATGAGCATGGGCGAGCGCACGCCGCTGGCCGGCATCGATGCGGCCGCGTCGGGCCGCATGGCCGTGGCCGAAGCCATCACCAACCTGCTGGCAGCGCCGATCGAGCTGCCGCGCGTGAAGCTGTCGGCCAACTGGATGGCGGCCTGTGGCGAGCCTGGCGAAGACGCCGACCTGTACGCCACCGTCCGGGCCGTGGGCATGGAGCTGTGCCCGGCGCTGGGCATCAGCATCCCCGTGGGCAAGGACAGCCTGTCCATGCGCACGCAATGGCAGGCCGGTGGCGAGCAGAAGAAAATCACCTCGCCCGTCAGCCTCATCGTCAGTGCCTTCGCCACCCTGGCCGACGTGCGCGGCACGCTCACGCCCCAGCTCGACCGCGACCTGGAGGACACGACCCTGGTGCTGGTCGACCTGGGCAAGGGCCGCCACCGGCTGGGGGGATCCATTCTGGCGCAGGTGCTGGGCCAGCCCGGCGACGAAGTCCCCGATCTGGATGACCCGCAGGACCTGATCAATCTGGTGAACGCCGTCAACGCGCTGCGCGCCAAGGGCCAGATCCTGGCCTATCACGACCGTTCGGACGGCGGGCTGCTGGCCGCGGTCGCCGAGATGGCCTTCGCCGGCCACGTCGGCGTGGCGCTGAACGTGGACATGCTGGTCACCGAGGGCGACGGCATTTCCGACAGCCGCATGGACGCTGGCGACGCCAAGAACTGGGCGTCACAGGTCAGTGCCCGCCGCGAGGAGCTCACACTCAAGGCCCTGTTCAGCGAAGAGCTGGGTGTGCTGCTGCAGGTGCGTACCGAAGAACGCAACGCGGTCATGCAGACCCTGCGCGAGCACGGTCTGTCCAAGCACAGCCATTTTGTCGGCAAGACCCGCCCGTCGTCCTCGCCCATCGACGCGGGCAAGGGCCAGTTGCAGGTCTGGCGCGACACCAAGGCGATCTTCAGCGCCAGTCTGTACGACCTGCAGCAGGTCTGGGACAGCGTGAGCTGGAAGATCAACCAGCAGCGCGACAACCCGGCCTGTGCCGACAGCGAGCACGCCGCCGCCGGCCTGGCCGAAGACCCGGGCCTGCATGTCAGCCTGACGTTCGACCCGCTGGACGATGTGGCCGCGCCGTTCCTGAACCTGAGCCGGCCCAAGGTCGCCATCCTGCGCGAGCAGGGCGTGAACTCGCATGTGGAGATGGCCTATGCCTTCACACAGGCCGGTTTCGAGGCCTATGACGTGCACATGACCGACCTGCAGTCGGGCCGTGCGAAATTGGCCGACTTCAAGGGTGTGGTCGCCTGTGGTGGCTTCAGCTACGGCGACACGCTGGGCGCCGGCATCGGCTGGGCGCGCTCGATCACCTTCAACCCGGTGCTGTCCGAGCAGTTCCAGGGGTTCTTCGGCCGCGCGGACACCTTCGGGCTGGGCGTGTGCAATGGTTGCCAGATGTTTGCCGAGCTGGCCGACATCATCCCTGGCGCCCAGGCCTGGCCACGCTTCACCACCAACCAGAGCGAACGCTTCGAGGCGCGCCTGTCCCTGGTCGAGGTGTTGGATTCACCCAGTCTGTTCCTTCAGGGCATGGCCGGCAGCCGGCTTCCGATTGCCGTGGCACACGGCGAAGGCTACGCCAACTTCAAGTACCGCGGCAACCCGGCGCAGGCGATCGCCGCCATGCGCTTCGTGGACAACGGCGGTGCTGCTACCGAGCAGTACCCGTTCAACCCGAACGGCAGCCCGGGCGGCCTGACGGCGGTGACCACGGCCGATGGCCGTTTCACGGCCATGATGCCGCACCCCGAGCGGGTGTTCCGCAACATCCAGATGAGCTGGACCAGCGGCGACGCCAGTGAGCTCAGTCCGTGGATGCGCCTGTGGCGCAACGCGCGGCGCTGGGTCGGGTAAGCACACACCTGCGGGATACCCCCATGGCCTCCAGCCTTCTTGTTCTGCTCGACGACATCGCCACCGTGCTCGACGACGTGGCGCTCATGGCCAAGGTGGCCGCCCGCAAGAGCGCCACCATCGCCGACGATGTCGCGGCCATGGCCGATGACGTGGCCACGATGACCAAGGTAGCGACCCAGAAGACGGCCGGTGTCCTGGGGGATGACCTGGCGCTCAATGCGCAGCAGGTCACGGGCGTCAAGGCCGACCGCGAGCTGCCCGTGGTCTGGGCCGTGGCCAAGGGTTCGCTGCTCAACAAGGCCATCCTGGTGCCTGCCGCGCTGCTCATCAGCGCCTTCATTCCCTGGCTGATCAGTCCGTTGTTGATGCTCGGCGGGCTGTTTCTGTGCTACGAGGGCGCCGAAAAGGTGCTGCACAAGTTCCTGCACGGGGCCGGTGGCCCGTCCGAATCCCGTGCCGAGCACGTGAAGGCCGTCGCCGACGACAACATCGATCTGGTCGCCTTCGAAAGCGACAAGGTCAAAGGGGCGATCCGCACCGACTTCATCCTCTCGGCCGAGATCGTCGTCATCACCCTGGGTGCGGTGGCGACCGCCGGCCTCGTGGAGCGTATCTCGGTGCTGGTGGGCATCGCCCTGATCATGACGGCGGGTGTCTATGGGCTGGTGGCCGGCATCGTCAAGCTCGATGACGCCGGCCTGTACCTGAGCCGGCAGGCGGCTGCCTGGAAGCAGGCTGTCGGCCGCGGCCTGCTGGCTTTCGCACCCTGGCTCATGAAAGCGCTGTCGGTGGTCGGCACCGCCGCCATGTTCCTGGTCGGCGGAGGGATTTTGCTGCACGGCATCCCGGTGGCGGGCCATGCCGTGGAGCATGCCACCGATGGCTTGGGTTGGGCTGCCGGCATCGCCAACAGCGTGGCCGGCGGTCTGGCCGGTCTGCTGGCCGGTGCGGTGGTGGTGCTGCTGGTCGGCTCTATCCAGCGGTGGCGGGGGGCTGGCCGCGCCGATTGATATATGTCAATTGAATCGAAACGGCTCCTGCATAGACTGCCATGACCGTGCCCAGGTGCACCGGCCTGATCGGACCAGGACGGCACCAGGCACCGCATCCAGGAGAACCACCATGCCCGCATCGCCCACGGCCGACCACGACGCGCCGCTGAGCAATTTCAACAATTGCCATATCGGCATCCTCAACCGGCTCAAGGCGCTGGACGAGTTGCCGGCCCTGCTGGAGCCGGCCGCACGGGCGCGCCAGATTGCCGAGCAATCGCTGGAGTTCTTCCGGGAAGCGATTTTCGAGCACCATCTCGAAGAAGAGCGTGAGCTGTTTCCGGCCGTCATTGCCAGTGCCCGTCCGGGCGAAGAACAGGAACGCGTCAAGGCCATGGCACAGCGCCTGACCGACGAACACCGCACCGTCGAGAAGCTGTGGAAAAGCCTGGAGAAGGGCCTGAAACAGGTGGCCAAGGGACACAGCACCGATCTGGACGTGAGCGACCTGCACCAGTTGGTGACCCAGTACCAGGCCCATGCGACCTTCGAGGAGCAGGAGTTCCTGCCGCTGTCCGAGCAGATCCTTGGCCGCAACAGCAACCACATGGCCGCGTTGGGCCTGAGCCTGCACATCCGGCACGCGCGGCCGGTGGCCGGGCATATCTGAGCCGCCGGCCGGCTGCTCCGGCGCCCCATGCCGCCAGGCCGCCAGGCCGCCAGGCCCCGAACGCCGGCACAACCGGTACAGTCGGGGCATGGCGGCTTCTTTGCTTTTTTCCCCCTTGTCCGCGACCACGGCCGAATACTGGCGCACCGACGCCGGGGGCGACTCGGTGGCGGTGCTCGACATCCCGGGCCTCAACGGCCGCCCGCGCCAGTTCGACGTCGATGCCAGCCTGCTGGTGGAGGTGCCCACCACGGCCGGGCAGG
>NZ_JAQVEJ010000243.1 GCF_028698005.1 Hydrogenophaga sp. | reverse complement strand
GGGGCAGGCCGGAGCCGGCCCCCAGGGCGATGAAGTGGGCCGGGTGGGCCAGGAGAAAGCGCAGGTCCGGATGCAGCACCGGGGCGACGGGGACGGCGGGTGGTGGCGTCATGCCGCGATTATCCGGTCGATCGCTCAGGCGAAATGGTCGAAGCCGCGCCCGGGCAGCGTCTGCACGGCGCCTTGCGCGTCGAGCCAGCGCAAGCCGGGTTCGGCGGTGATCCGGCCGATGCGCGTGACCGGCGTGCCGGCCTGCGCGGCGATGGCCTCGATGCGCGCGCGCTGCTCGGGCGGGGCGCAGAACAGCAGCTCGTAGTCATCGCCGCCGTGGGCCAGGCATTCGAGGCGCCGCGTCGCCGTCAGCCGCTCGAGCGCGGGCGCCACGGGCAGGGCGTCGATCTGCAGCTCGGCGCCGACGCCGCTGGCGGTGAGGATGTGGCCGAGGTCGCCCGCCAGCCCGTCGCTCACGTCGATGCCGGCATGGGCGACGCCGGCCAGGGCCTGTCCGAGCACCAGTCGGGGCTCGGGGGCATCCATGCGCCGGTGGCAGGCCCCGGCCTGCGCCGGGTCCAGGCCGGCGGCCAGGGCCCAGTCGTCGCCGGCACGCAGCGCCAGCGCCAGGCGCGCCTCGCCGGTGCGGCCGCTGAGCCACACGTCATGCCCCGCACGGGCGGCGTCGCGCCGCAGCGCGCTGCCCGGCGCCAGCTCGCCGAACACCGTCACGCACAGGGTGAGCGGGCCGCGTGTGGTGTCGCCGCCGATCAGCGGACAGGCATGCCGGTCGGCCAGCGCGAACAGCCCCCGCGCAAAACCGGCCAGCCAGGTGTCGTCCACGGCCGGCAGCGCCAGGGCGAGGGTGAAGCCCAGGGGCCGCGCGCCCATGGCCGCCAGATCGCTGAGGTTGACCGCCAGGGTCTTGTGGCCCAGGGTGGCCGGGTCGGCATCCGGGAGGAAATGCCGCCCTTCGACCAGCATGTCGCAGGAGATGGCGAGCTGGTGGCCGGGCGTGGGCTGCAGCAGGGCGCAGTCGTCGCCCACGCCGAGCACGGCCTGGGGCGGCAGGGTGTGCCCGGGGCGCGTGAAGTGGCGCCGGATCAGGCCGAATTCTCCGTCGGCCTCTGGTGCGGGGATGGTCGGCATGGGGCTTTCAGGGGGACGACGAGGACGGCGACTCCTCGTCCTCGGGTTCGGTGTCCTGCGGACGCGGCGGCAGCAGGAAGCTCAAGGGTGCGCGGCGCAGGCGCAGGCGGATCGCGGCGTTGATCCGCTGGCGGTTGACGTCGCTGATCGCCTGCGCCTTCAGCGCCAGCCGGAACGCCAGGTAGAAACTCACCGCGAGGTTCAACGGGCCGATGACCAGCACCCCGGCCACCGCCCACCAGAAGGCCGGATCGCTCAGCACCGGTGTGCCCAGCGATGCGGCGGCGGCCGCCACCTGGCCGGCCGAGAGTGTCACGTGGCGCACCTCCAGGCCGAGGCCGAAGAAGCCGGCGAAGGCCGGCACCAGCCCAAGCATGAAGCCCAGCGACACGTTGGCGGCCAGACCCGAGATGTGCTCGCGCAGCCAGCGTCCCCAGCGCGCGGCACGCTGCGCGCCGAGCCGGCGCGTGAAGCCCGGGTGGTGCGCCAGCGCCGAGTCGAGCTTGTGGAAGACGAACCAGTTCTCGACCCAGCCGGCGATGATGCTGGAGGCGAACAGCAGGACGCCGGTGATCGCAGCGAACAGCGGCGTGGGGCCGAGCAGGCTGGTGTCGTGCAGCACATGCCGGGCCTTCTCCTCGCCAATCATCGGGAGGCCCAGCAGCACCGACAGCAGGGTGCTGATGAGCAGCACCACCGGCACCACCAGGCCGACGTTGCCGGTGATCGCCGCGATCTGCGTGCGCAGCAGGTTGGCCACCTCGTCCACGAAGCGGCGCACCGCGCCGGGGGCGCGGATGTCGCGCAGCTTGGCCACCATGGCCGGCGCGGTCACGGCAGGTTGTTTGGTGGCCACGGTCCAGTGCAGCAGGTAGATCAGCACGAAGGACAGCGCGTAGTTCACGCCCGCGGCAAAGCCCTCCCAGAAGGCCGACAGCGCCAGCGCCGTGAGGCCGAACTTCATCCAGGTGGTGACACCCAGCAGCGCGCCACCGCCGGCCGCGCGGCCCAGCATCTGGCGGTACTCCGCCGCATCGCGCGTGATGTAGTGCTCGCCGCTTTCGGCGTTGCGCTCGGCCACCTTGGCCGCCGTCAGGTGCGAACTGTGCGCGATCAGCGCCCGGATGCTGCGGTTGTCCTGGCTGAGCTGGGCCAGGTCCGCCAGCAGCGCGGCCGCGGCACGTTCGGGCCGGTCGGTCAGCAGGCAGTCCAGCAGTTGCCGGCAGCGCAGGATGCGCGCGCGCAACTGGCGCAGCAGGAACACGATGCCCACCGAGATGCCGTGTGTGTCCAGGTGCGGATAGACCGTTTGCGCCGCCTGCCGGCAGCGGTCGAGCTGCTGGATCAGGCTGTCGGCAGCCAGTTGCGTGGCGCCGCTGTCCAGGCCGTGCTCCTGCACCGTGCGCCGCAACTGGGCCATGGTCATGGGCAGATCGTGGAACGGCCGCTGCGATTGCGCGCTGTCCGACATGCGCGTGCGGATCTCGTGGGCGAAGCCGATCGCGCTGATCTGGCCGGTGCAGAAGGTCAGCGCGTCCAGCAGCGTCGATGTCCACACCGCGCTGGCGCCGTCCGGTTCCGCATCGGTGCCTGCGGCGGGGGCGAGCAGCACCTCGCGCAGGCGCTGCAGCGTGCCGGTGTCCAGCGCCTGCAGCCAGCGCACGTCGAATGGCGAGGGCAGCAGCAGAACGAACAGTTCCGCCATGTCGCCGGTTTCGGGCGTGGCCGGCAGCAGCTTGCGCCGCACCCGGTGCATCAGTTCGCTCAGGAAGGCGGTGCGCGGCGCAAAGCCGTAGTCGGCCAGCAGAGGCGTCAGGTCAACCGACTGTACGAAGTGCGACCACCAGTGCCGCCAGCGCGCGTGCAGCGCCGGATCGGCCGCCACGGTGTC
>NZ_JAQVEJ010000242.1 GCF_028698005.1 Hydrogenophaga sp. | reverse complement strand
AACCCGGGGTACGCCCGCGGTCGATCTGCGTGACCAGATGGTGCGCGCTGGCGTGCGCATGCCGCCAGGCCGTGCCGAAGGCTACGAGGACCGCTATGTCTACCTGGACAGCAACGGCAACCCGCAGGAGGTGCAGGTGTGCTTCCAGTGGAACAACCCCGGCAATGCTGAAGGTTCGGGCAACGTGATGATCATCTCGGGCCTGACGCCCGACTTGGCCCGCTACCTCGACCAGATGGTGGATGGCAAGCCCGATGCGCGTGAAGGGCGCTTCCGCCAGCAGGGTGTCGACAACGGCACGTGGAATGAGCCGGGGGTGCAGTGGAACACCAACAACACCTTCGAATACTCCGAAGCGTCATCCGCATGGGGAACGGTCGCGAATGGTTTCAAGCGTGACGAGGACCAGGTCAAGACCGTGGTCGCCGTCTACAAGATGAACCAGTGAAGCAGCGCAAACTGAGGTCCTGACAACATGACACGCTTCAATACCTCCCGTCGTGCCCGGGCACACCGCGGCTTCATGCTGGTCGAACTGGCGTTGGTGCTCGCGGTGATCGGTCTGATCATCGGTGCCGTCTCCATCGGCAAGGATGTGCAGCGCAATGCCGAATACACCAAGATCGCCAACAAGTTCCTCGACCAGTGGAAGATGGCGTACGACCAGTACTACCAGCGCACGGGAACGGTGCTGGGTGACTGCCAGCAGGCGCCGACTTACATGATCAACGGAGCCCATACCAACATCGGCTTCAGAAATGCCTGCGAGCGCCGCGGTGGTCAGGCTGTGGCGGGCATTCCCGAGAACTTCATGGGCACCGGCTACAAGATCTGCGAAGGCCAGGGCTATCGGCCCGGTCAGACGGGCTATGGCGATGCGAGGCTCTCGCGCCAGTCGCTGCGCGATCTGATGGTTCGCCATGGGGTGCGCCTGCCCCCGGGCCGCGGCGAGGGTCATGAAGACCGCTATGTCTACCAGGACACCAACGGCAACACGTCCGAGGTGCAGGTGTGCTTCCAGTGGAACCCCGCGGGTACCGCCAGTGGCGCCGGCAACGTGATGGTGATCCGGGGGCTGACGCCTGACCTGGCGCGTTACCTCGATCAGGTGGTCGATGGCAAGCCCGACTCCCGCGAGGGCCGCTTCCGCATCCAGGGTCGTGCGTCACACACCCAGACGGGCGACGCCAATGAGCCGGGCACGGCATGGGAAGCCAACAACACGATTGCCAGCAACATCTATGGCAACCGCCACAGCAGCAACGACACCACGGCCATCGGCGCCAACAACCCCGGCGGCGCCACGGCGCGGGGTCGTCAGTATGACGAGGACCGTGTCACGTTGCTGACGGCGCACTGGGTCATGGAGCAGTGATGGCGATATCTCGGCGTGGGCGCTTGGCCGTGCTGGCGGTATCGACGCTGCTGCTGGCTCTGGCATGCTGGGCCGCCATGCAGGGCATGTCGCGGCTCAGCCAGATGCGCGCGCAGGGTGAGTGGTTGCGCGCCGAGAAAATGCAGTTGCAGAACCAGTTGCCCTTGATCGAGCAACGCGAAACCTACGCCCGCCAGGCTCAGGAGGTCAAGGCCATGGCTGCACGCCTGGGCATCGATCCCGAGCGCTGGACCAACCGCCGGGTGCAGCGCTCCCCTGCGTTGATCAGTCGCCAGGATGCCGAGACCTTGCTGCGTCAGCAGCTCGGTCCGCAGGGGCGCCAGTGGTTTGCCGCCGATCGTTTCGACCTGGCGGTGACATCGCCTCAGGCGGGGCTCTTCACGCCACCGTTGCCCGAAGACCGTGGCTTCAGCCTGGAGATGGTGGGCGAGGTGTACTTTCCCTTTGAGGCGCCATGACCTCCGAGCAGATCATTTTCGTTTCGTCACGGGGCTGGTTTCAGCTGGCCCAGGGGAAGGTGACCGAGATCCAGCCGTGGCCGACGCTGCGGGCACCGGCGTTCGTGGTGGCGGACTTCGCGGACGCACAGGTGGGCGTCCAGTACTGCAAGGGCAAGGCCGCCTATGCCGCGGCCCAGATCGAGAAGGTGGTGCGTGCCGAGGGGTTGATCGACGGCGCGGTGCAGGTGTTCATCCACAAGCAGATGGGCCACGCGGACAGCAACCAGACCCTGTACACGGCCGTGCCTTTGCCGCAGTGGCAGGAGTTCCAGTCGTGGATGGCCCGCCAGCGTGACCATTGTCTGTTCATCCCGCTGGCTGGCCTGTTGGCCACGAAGCGCCCGGACGGGGAGGCCTGGGTTCTCCGGTCGGGCTCGCAGTTGCACGTCTTTGGCGAACACGAAGGGCGCATGCACTATGCGGCGGCGGTGGCGATGGGCACCGATCCGTCGGATTTTGTGATGCCGGTGAAGGTCGCGCTGACACAGTTCAAGACCGGTGGCTGGAAGGGCCGTGTGGACGCGTTCGCGTGGGCCACGGTGCACCCCGGCGATCCGGTGCAGGAGCAGACTCTGCTGGATGGTCTGGCCGAGGCGGGTGTGGTGCATGCGCGTCTGTTGCCGCACGCGTCCTTCAACGATACAGCGCAGGCGTCTGAGGTGGCTTCGGCTTTGCCCGGCCTGGTGGCGGCGCTGCCGACCCGTGCCTGGGCCGTGCCCGCGCTGCATCGGTTGGCCTGGTTCAGTGAAAAGCATGTGCTGCCCGTGGCGGCCATGGTGGCCGTGGTGGCCGCGGGGCTGGGGGTGTTCGCTTTCTTTGCCGACCGCACGGTCGACGCCGAGCGATCGACGGTGGCAGCGTTGCAAGCCGAGGTGGAAGACCTGCGCCGCCGCGTTGGCGCGGCGCAGGAGGAGCGCCAGGCCGAGGCGGAAGCGCCGGAGCTGACCTTTGCACGCCAGATGGGCTTTGCGATGGTTCACGATCCGGTGCGGATGCTGGCCACAGTGCGGCAGGCGGCCGGCAGCCAGATACGGATTCAGCGCGTGCAGTTGACCAAGGGCATGGCACCGGAGCCCGCGCGCTTCAGGGTCGACGGCGTGGTGGAGGACGGTTCGTCGCAGGCCCTGAGCCATTTCCTGGCCGCATTGCGCACCGCAGGGTGGCAGGCCG
>NZ_JAQVEJ010000004.1:28654-51005 GCF_028698005.1 Hydrogenophaga sp. | reverse complement strand
GGGGACGATGACCTTCATATGCGGTTGCTCCTCAGGGTTGGGAAATGGAAACGGGTTCGAATGGGGATGCACGGACATTGACGTGCACGTCAATTCGGATTGTATGTGCCCTCTGGCAGGGAAGCCGGGACACCGTCACGGCCACAAAAAAAGAACGATCATTCTTTTTTTATTATACGGCACGCTCATCGGCATTGACCAGGCGCACCGCGTGCTGGTGGCCCGGAATGTCGATCCGGTGCTCGCGCAAGGTCTGCAAGATGGCGAAATTCACGGCGGACCGGAGGCCGCCCCACCCGTTCTCCGGGTCACTGATGTAGAAGGTCAGCGTGAAGCGGATGCCGTCGGCGCCGAAGTCATCGAGCGTGGCGGCCGGAGGTGGCACCGTCAGCACACGCGGCTGGGCGGCCGCACATTGCTCAAGCAGGCGCTTGACCAGATCGACATCACTGTCGTAACCGACCGGCACCGACGTCGTCACGGCCGTCCTGCGGTCGGACTGCGTGAGGTTCTCGACCCGGCTGGTCACCAGGGTATCGTTGGGCACGATGGCTTCGCGCCCCGATCCGGCCCGGATGCGGGTGTAGCGTCCGGTGATGTCGGTGATGCGGCCTTCGAAACCATCGACACGCACGTTGTCGCCGATGCGCACGGCGCGCTCGGCCAGGATGACGAAACCACTGACGTAGTTGGCCGCCAGCTTCTGCAAGCCCAGGCCGATACCGACACCGATCGCCCCGCCCAGTACCGACAAGGCCGTCAGGTCGATGCCGACCGCGTTCATGGCCACCAGCAAGCCGATGAACAGCACGATGGCACGCACCAGCTTGCTGGCCACGCGCTGCAGCGAATGGTCGCGCGCACCGGCCGCGGCCAGCATGCGATCCTCGATGGCGGAAGACAGCCACAAGGTCCCGATCAGCACGGCGCCCGCCGTCAGCAGCCCTTCAAGCAAGGCACGCAGGGTCAGTGTGCTGCCGCCCACCTGCCAGGTCATCGCGTCCAGCTCGGCCAGCAACACCGGCAGCAGACCGGACACCCACAGCACCACCGACATCCAGGCGACCCAGCTGATGCTGCGCTCCAGCACCCGCGCCCAGGGTGCGGCACCGGCGGCCTCCTGCAGCACCTTGGCGCCGACCCGGATGGCCGCCAGCGACACCAGCACGGGCATGGCGATCTGGAACAGGATCAGCGGGCCGACATGCGCGGCCCAGGCCCGGGCCACGTAGGCCAGCACCAGCAGCAGCACGGGGAACAGCGCCCCATCGAAGATGGCCTTGCCGAACAGGATGGAACGGCTCTGTGGCGCCCGCTGGTGCCCGCCCTGCTTCCAGCGCGCACTCAGCGCCCAGGCCAGGACGAGTGCCAGGCCCAGCAGCACCGCCTCCGTCAGCACGCTCTGCTGCATGAAGCCTCGTGCCCAGAGGCCGATGTCGTCAATGGGGCGAGGCAGCGAAGTGGTCATGGCCGGCACGCGCACGCGGCGCGCTCACCCCTTCCAGGCGGGCGGGCGCTTGTCGATGAAGGCCTGGACACCCTCCTGCGCCACGGGGTGCATCATGTTGCAGGCCATGGTCTGGCCGGCCAGTTGGTAGGCCGCCTCCAGACCCGTCTCGCGCTGCCGGTAGAACAGTGCCTTGCCCATGGCGATGGCCTCGCGCGGCTTGCCCAGGATGGCCGCCACCAGGGCCTCGACCTCGGCGTCGAGCCCCTCGGGCGCCACGGTCCGGTTGACCAGGCCCCGGCGCTGTGCCTCGGCGGCGCTGATGAATTCGCCCGTGAGCAGCATCTCCATGGCCTGCTTGGGCCCCATGTTGCGCGACAAGGGCACGCTGGGCGTGGCACAGAACAGGCCGACGTCGATGCCATTGACACCGAACGTGGCCGGCTCGGCCGCCACGGCCAGATCGCACTGCGCCACAAGCTGGCAACCGGCGGCCGTGGCCAGACCCTGCACGCGGGCGATCACGGGCACGGGCAGACGCTGGATCGACAGCATCATGCGCGAGCAGCGTGCGAACAGATCGCGGTAGAAGCCTTCGTCGGGCGTGCTGCGCATTTCCACGAGGTCATGGCCGGCACAGAACGCCTTGCCCTGGGCGGCGATCACGAGCGCGCGCGCGTGTTCGTCGTCACGCACCGCATCAAGCGCCTGCTGCAGCGCGACCAGCATCGCCGTGGACAGCGCGTTGAAGCGGCGCGGCGTGTTGAGCGTGATCCGGTGCACGCCACGCCCGTCGCGCTCGTGCAGGACAATGGGTTCGGCGGGCACCGCCGGTGTGGAAGCATTCATCATCGTCACAACCCCGCCAGCGTCCGGATATGCGCTTCGACACTGCGCCCCAGGGAACTGAGCTCGTAGCCGCCTTCCAGGCAACTGACGATGCGGCCCTTGGCATGGCGGCGTGCCACCTCCATCAGGCGCTCGGTGATCCAGACGTAGTCGGCCTCGACCATGCCGAGCTGGCCCATATCGTCCTCGCGATGGCCGTCGAAACCGGCACTGATGAACAGCATCTGGGGCTTGTGGGCATCCAGCCGGGGCAGCCACATCATGTCCACCATCTCGCGGATATCCATCCCCCGGGTGTAGGCGGGCACCGGCACATTGCACAGGTTGCCTGCGTTGGAATGCTCCCAGGGTGGGTAGAAGGGGTGCTGGTAGATGCTGCACATGAGGATGCGCTCGTCGCCAGCGACGATGTCCTCGGTGCCGTTGCCATGGTGGACATCGAAGTCGATGATCGCCACCCGGCTCAGGCCATGGCGCTCCAGCGCGTACTTGGCCGCCACCGCCACGTTGTTGACAAAGCAAAAACCCATGGCCTTGTCGCGCATGGCGTGGTGTCCCGGTGGGCGCACGGCGCAGAAGGCATTCGTCAGCTCGCCGGCGATCACGGCGTCGGTGGCGTCGATGGCCGCACCGGCGGCGACCTGGATCGCCTCCCAGGAGTGGACGTTGACCGACGTGTCCGGATCGACCAGGAAGTGCGGCGGGCCACCGGCGGCGATGTCCTCGCGCAGGATGTCGCTCAACCCCCGCAGGGCAGCCAGGTGCATGCGGCCATGCGCCAGTTCCATGTCGGCCAACGCAGCGGGCGTGGCATCGCGGTGATCGAGGAAATCCGCCAGACCCGAGGCACGCAGGCGGTCCTCGATGGCGTCCAGGCGCATCGGGCATTCGGGATGCCCCGCCCCCATTTCGTGTCTCCAGCAATCCCTGTGGGTGAAGTATCCGGTGGACAGACCCATGACATTTTTACGGTATGGTTGGCGGCATCATGCATGCCGACCCGAAACTACAAGCTCTGCTGGATCAGCTTAACACGATCATTGTCGGGAAACCGCGCCAGGTGGCCGATTGCGTGGCCTGCCTGTTGGCCGGCGGCCACCTGCTGATCGAGGACGTTCCAGGGGTGGGCAAGACGACCCTGGCCCACGCGCTGGCCACGTCGTTCGGCCTGGGTTTCTCGCGCGTGCAGTTCACGGCCGACCTGATGCCGGGTGATCTCCTGGGCATGTCCGTCTATGAGCGCGGTCGCGAAGCCTTCGTCTTCCACCCCGGCCCGGTGTTTTCGCAGGTGCTGCTGGCCGACGAGATCAACCGCGCCAGCCCCAAGACCCAAAGCGCCCTGCTCGAGGCCATGGAGGAAAGGCAGGTCAGCGTCGAGGGCCAGACGCGACCGCTGCCTGAGCCGTTTTTCGTGATCGCGACCCAGAACCCGCAGGACCAGTTGGGGACCTTTGCGCTGCCCGAATCCCAGTTGGACCGCTTCCATATGCGGCTGTCGCTGGGCTACCCCGACCGCGCGGCCGAGCGCGCACTGTTGCGCGGCCAGGACCGTCGCGACATGCTCGACACCCTGCGGCCGGTGCTGGACGTGCAGGCGCTGCGCCACCTGCAGGCGGCCGTGGCGGCCGTGCACACGGCGGACCCGGTGCTCGATTACCTGCAGGATCTGATCCAGGCCACCCGCTCGGGCCGCTGGTTCGTGCAGGGGCTGTCGCCGCGCGCGGCGCTGGCCGTGCTGCGTGCCGCCAGGGCCCAGGCCTTCCTGCAGGGACGCGACTATGTGGCGCCGGACGACATCGCCGACATCCTGCCGCAGACCGTGGCACACCGGCTGGTGCCCGTGGCCGACGCCGGCCGGGGATCGGCCGAGCAGGTGCTGGCCATGCTCGACGCCGTCCCCCTGCCCTGACGGCCCTGCGCATCATGCCCCTCGCACCCGACCTGTCTGCGCTGCCACCACCGTCTCCGCCACCGCCCGGCGCAACGCCGGCGGGTGCCCGGTCAGCGGGCCGTCTGCGTGCGAGGCTGCGGCACTGGTTCCACAGCCGCCTGCCACGCACCGATACCCTGGCGCTGACACAGCGCAACGTCTACATCCTGCCGACCCGCGCCGGTGCCATGCTGGCCCTGACGCTGGTGCTGCTGCTCGTGGCCAGCATCAACTACCAGCTCAACCTGGGCTATCTGCTGACCTTCCTGCTGGCCGGCTGTGCGGCCATGGGCATGCACGTGAGTCACGCCAACCTGCGCGGCCTGTCGCTGCACCTGACACCGCCGGCGCCGGTGCATGCCGGCACCGCCGTGCAGCTGGAGATCCGGCTGGCCAACCCGGGGCGTCAGACGCGCTACGGCATCGGTCTGTCCCTGGACGACACGGGGCACGGCCAGCCACCCGCCTGGACCGACGTGCCGGGCCAGGGCAACGCCACCGTCCATGTGGCCTGGCAGGTACCCTCACGAGGCTGGCACCCGGTGCCGGTCCTGAGCGCCAGCACCCGGTTCCCCCTGGGCACCTTCCGGGTATGGACCGTCTGGCGACCGGCCACCCGGCTGCTGGCCTACCCCGCCATCGAAACCCATCCGCCCCCCCTGCCACCGGGCGAGCCCCAGCCAGGCCACGCCGGCACCCCGGTCACCCGCAACGCGGGCGAGTTCGACGGCGTGCGCACCTACCGGCGAGGTGATCCCCTGCATGCGGTGGTGTGGAAGAAGGCCGCCCAGGCCATGGCCGCCGGACGCGATGATCTGGTCAGCCGTGATACCTCGGGCAGCCAGCGCGCGCTGCTCTGGCTGGACTACGCGAGCTGCGGTGCACCCGACCCGGAGAGCCGGCTCTCGCGCCTGACCGCCTGGGTACTGCAGGCGGATCGACTGGACCTGGCCTACGGCCTGCGCCTGCCCGGCCATCAGATTGCACCGGACCGGGGCGCCGCCCACCGCAGCCGCTGCCTGGAGGCACTGGCCACATGCTGACCCTGGGCCGTGCCTTGCGCGGAGGCACCCTCCCCCGCGACACACGCGACACCCTGTTCCTGCTGCTGGTGATCGGCTGGGTGCTGGCGCTGCAGAGCGGCAACATCCCGTTGTGGTGCTCGCTGATGGCCGGCGGCGTGCTGGTCTGGCGTGCCACCATCGCCTGGCGCAACCAGCCCCTGCCCCGCTGGCCGTGGCGGCTGGGCCTGCTGACTGCCGCACTGGGTGCCACCTGGGTCTCGCACCACACCTGGCTGGGCCAGGACGCCGGGGTGACACTGGTGGTGGTGCTGCTGGCGCTCAAGACGCTGGAGATGCGGGCGCGGCGCGACGCCTTCGTGATCTTTTTTCTCGCCTTCTTCGCGCTGCTCACCCGCTTTTTCTATTCGCAATCGCTGCCGACCGCTGCCGGCATCCTGCTGGCGCTGCTCGGGCTGCTGACGGCGCTGGTCAACGCACACATGCCGGTGGGGCGCCCGCCGCTGCGCCAGTCCGCCTGGATCGCCACGCGCATGGCCCTGCTCGGCGCGCCGGTGATGCTGGTGCTGTTTCTGCTGTTCCCGCGCATGGCGCCGCTGTGGGGCGTGCCCGGTCAGGACCCGGCGGGCAAGACCGGCCTGTCCGGTGAAATGCAGGTGGGACAGGTCGCGCAACTGGCGGTGGACGATGGCATCGCCATGCGCATCCGCTTCGACGATCCGATCCCCCCCATGGCCAGCCTGTACTTCCGCGGCCCGGTGCTCAGCGAATTCGACGGCACGCTCTGGCGGCCGCGACAGCCCGAATTCTCGCCGCGCGCGGTGGCCCTGGCCGAGCTGGAGCCCCGGGGCCAGGCCATCGACTACGAGGTCACCCTGGAGCCGAGCCAGCGTCCCTGGCTGGTCTTGCTGGACGCCGTGTCCGAGGCGCCGCAGGTGCCGCGCGGGCGCGCCTTCATGACGCCCGAGCTGCAATGGCTGTATGTCCGTCCGGTCAGCGAGCTGATGCGCTTTCGTGCCCGCAGCCATCTGGACTTCCGGCACGGTCCGCGACAGGCCACGGACGCGCTGCAGGCCTATGTGCACCTGCCGCCGGGCTTCAATCCACGCACCGCCGAGCTGGCGCGTGCCATGCGCCAGGAGTACGGCACGGACGACGGGGCCTCAGCCCGGCTCGTCGAGGCCGCCCTGCAGCGCCTGCGCACCGGCGGCTACGCCTACACGCTCGACCCGGGTGTGTACGGCCGGCACACGGCCGACGAGTTCTGGTTCGACCGCAAGCAGGGTTTCTGCGAACACATCGCCAGCAGTTTCGTGATCCTGATGCGGGCCATGGGCATACCGGCCCGGCTGGTGACCGGCTACCAGGGCGGCGAACTCAACGGCGTGGACGGTTATTGGGTGGTCCGCCAGCGCGACGCCCACGCCTGGGCCGAGGTGTGGCAGGCCGGCGAGGGCTGGGTTCGCATCGACCCCACCGGCGCGGTGGCACCGGCCCGGCTGGGCAGCCTGAGCCGGCTCGCAGCCCCCGAAGGCGCCATCGCCAGCACCCTGCGCAACCTCAACCCGACGCTGGTGGCACAACTGCGCAACGTCTGGGAGGCCGTCAACAACCGCTGGAACCAGTGGGTGCTCAACTACACACAGGAGCGGCAACTGGACCTCCTGCGCCACCTGGGCTTCTCGTCGCCCGACTGGACCGATCTGGCCGTGGCGCTGGGCATGGTCGCGGCCCTGGCCGGCCTCGGTGGTGCACTGTGGTTGCGGTGGGAGCGGCAGCAGCACGACCCCTGGCTGCGACTGCTGCAACGTGTCCACCGCCGCCTGCGGCGGCTGGGCCTGCCGGCCCATGTGCGTGCCACCCCGCGCGGCCTGATGCAAGGTGCCGCCGACCAGTGGGGCGACACCCCGTTCACCCGGGCGCTGGGCGATTGGCTGCTGCAACTCGAACGGCAGCGCTACGGCGAACCGCGCCGGACACCGTCCTTGACTACACTGCGCAAGCAGTACCGGCAATTGCCCTGGCCCCACCCGAGACGACCGTGAACCCTCTGCTTCGACGACTGATTTGCACCGCCACCCTGGCCATGGCGCCCTGGACCGCCACCGCCCAGGCTGTCCCGGCGGGGAACGGGGCCGGCAACCCCTATGCCGACCACCCCGCGGCCATGGCCTTCGCCGATGACCTGGCCGAACGCCGGGGACTGGACAGGGCCTGGGTGCGCCAGCAGCTCGGCCAGGCGGTGCGGCTGGAGCGCGTCATCCAGCTGGTGCTGCCGCCGCCCACCAGCCAGCCGAAGAACTGGGCCGCCTACCGGGCCCGCTTCATCGAGCCCCGGCGCATTCAGGCCGGGCTGCAGTTCTGGCGGACGCACCGCAGCGCCCTGGCCCGGGCCGAAACCGACTATGGTGTGCCGGCCAGCCTCATTGTGGGCGTCATCGGCGTGGAAACCTTCTATGGGCGCCACCTGGGCCAGTTCCGCGTGATCGACGCGCTGACCACCCTGGCCCTGGACTTTCCGGCCGCCCATCCGCGCGCCGACACCCGCCGCGCCTACTTCCAGGGCGAACTGGAGCAGCTCCTGAGCCTGGCCTACCGTGCCGGCATCGACCCGGCCACGCTCCGCGGCAGCTACGCGGGCGCGATGGGCTGGCCCCAGTTCATGCCCAGCAGTTGGGTCAAGTACGCGGTGGATTTCAACGGCGACGGCCGCACCGACCTGTTCGGTTCCCCGGAGGATGCCATCGGCTCGGTGGCGAACTACTTCCGGCAGTTCGGCTGGCAACCGGGCATGCCCACGCATTTTCCGGTCGGCATCGATCCGGCACGCACCGACCTGGCCACCCTGCTGGCACCCGATATCCTGCCCACCTTCGACGTCGACGGCTTGACCGCCCGGGGCGCTCGCCTGGCCGGCGACGCCCTGCGGCATACCGGCAAGCTGGCCCTGGTTGAACTGGAGAACGGCAGCGAGCCCCGCTCGTACGTCGTGGGCACCGAGAACTTCTATGTCGTGACGCGCTACAACTGGAGCAGCTATTACGCGATGGCCGTCATCGAGCTGGGGCAGGCCATCGAAGCGCTGTTGTGAACCGCACTCAGGCCACGGGGCCGATCGTGACCGTCACCGCCATCGACTCGCTGCCGCCGCCACGCCGCACCCCCTTGATCGGCGGACAGGCGGTGTAGTCGCTGGCCGCCGCGAGCCGGATGTGACGTTCATCGATGAGGCAGCGGTGTGTCACGTCCAGGCTCACCCAGCGCGCCGCCGCGACGTCGATGCAGACATCGGCCCAGGCGTGGCTGGCCAGCCCGGGTTCGCTGGCCGTGTGGAAATAGCCACTGACATAGCGCGCCGGCCAGCCGAGGCTGCGACACACCGCCACCATCACATGCGCCTGGTCCTGGCACACGCCCAGCCCCCAGTCGAAGGCTTCGAGCGCTGTGGTCTCGACCGCGGTGCGGCCGGGCTGGTAACGCACCTGATCGGCGACCGCCGAGGCCAGCCGGACCAACCCGGCCACCGACGGTGACGCGTTGTCGGCGGCCATTTCGGGCAACTGCTGCCGGGCCCATGCCGCCAGGCGCGGGTGTGACTCGGCGTGGGCCGTCGGGCGGCGGTAGAACAACGGATGTGGCAGCCCCGGCTGATCCTCGAATTCGGCAACGCCATGGGTCTGCACCACCCCTTCGGCGATGACGCTGAGCTCACGCAGGTTGTGTTCGGGCCGTGCCACCAGGCTGAATGCGTGGACATGGTTGCCCAGGCAATCGGGCTGTGCCACCACCGCCGCGGGGGCACGGATACACCAGTCGAGCACCGTCTGACAAGCGCCCGACGCGGGCCACAGATGCAGGGCCTGCACGGAATACCGCAATGGCTCGGTGTAGTGATAGCGGGTGGTGTGGCGGACGTGAAGCTTCACGAGGTGGGGACAAGAAAATCCTGGCTGATCCGACCGCCCAATTCATTGACGCGGTCGAGAAACTGGGTCAGGAAAGCATGCAGCCCGGTGGCCAGGATTTCATCGATGCGCGCGTACTGCAGGTCGGCCCTGAGCTTGCCGGCCCGCCGCAGCGTCTCATGCGAATGGTCGTTGGCCACGGCATGGAGATTGTTCACCAGTTCGTTCAGACTGGCCGCCAGGCTGCGTGGCATGTCGGGTCGCACGATCAGCAATTCGGCCACCCGCTCGGGCGTGATGACATCGCGGTACACCTTGCGATAGACCTCGAACGCCGAGACCGAACGCAGGATCGCGCTCCAGTGGTAGAAGTCGTATTCCTGATCCTGTTCGCTGGCGGTGCCGAAGAAATCGCTGTGCACGGCATGGAACTTGACATCGAGCAAGCGCGCCGTGTTGTCGGCGCGCTCCAGGAAGGTGCCCATGCGGTAGAAGTGGAAGGATTCATCCTGCAGCATGGTACCGATGGCCACACCACGCGAGAGGTGCGAGCGGAACTTGACCCACTCGAAGAACTCGCCCGGATCGCGCTCGAAGTTGCGCCCCCGCAGCATGCGGTTGAGCTCGAGCCAGGTCTGGTTCTGCGTCTCCCACAGCTCGGTCGTCAACGCGCCGCGCACGGCGCGGGCGTTCTCGCGCGCGGCACGCAGACACGACACGATGCTCGACGGGTTGTTCTCGTCGCGCACCATGAAATCCAGGACGTTGCGCGCATGGATGGCGTCATCGCCATACCTGGCGCGAAACGCCGGCAGCAGCTCGCTGATCGACAGCAGGCCCTGCCAGCCCAGCTGTGCCACGGCCGTGGATTGCGGCAGCAGCGAAGTCTGGTAGTTGACATCGAGCATGCGCGCGGTGTTCTCGGCCCGCTCGGTGTAGCGGGACATCCAGAAAAGATGGTCGGCGGTACGCGAAAGCATGTCGTGTCTTTCTCAGTTTTCCAGAATCCAGGTGTCCTTGGTACCACCGCCCTGCGACGAATTGACGACCAGCGAGCCTTCCTTGAGGGCCACACGTGTGAGGCCGCCGGGCACCATCTGCACCTCCTTGCCCGAGAGCACGAAAGGCCGCAGGTCGATGTGGCGCGGCGCGATGCCGCTGTTGACGAAGGTCGGGCAGGTCGACAGCGACAGCGTCGGCTGGGCGATGTAGCGCTCCGGGTGGGCAGCCACGAGCTTGGCGAATGCGTCGATCTCGGCCCGCGTCGAGGCCGGCCCGACCAGCATGCCGTAGCCGCCGGCGCCATGCACCTCCTTGACCACCAGCTCGTCGATGTGGGCCAGGATGTACTTGAGGTCTTCCGGCTGGCGGCCCATGAAGGTGGGTACGTTGTTCAGGATGGGTTTCTGCCCGAGGTAGAACTCGATCATCTTGGGCACATAGGGGTAGATCGACTTGTCGTCGGCCACGCCCGTGCCCACGGCGTTGCAGATGGTGACGTTGCCGCTGCGGTACACGCCCAGCAGGCCGGCGCAACCCAGGGTGGAATCGGGCCGGAACGCCAGCGGGTCAAGAAAGTCGTCGTCAACGCGGCGGTAGATCACGTCCACACGGCGCGGGCCACGCGTGGTGCGCATGTAGACGAAGTTGTCCTTGACGAACAGGTCCTGCCCCTCGACCAGTTCCACACCCATCTGCTGGGCCAGGAAGGCGTGCTCGAAGTAGGCGCTGTTGTACATGCCGGGCGTGAGCACCACCACGGTCGGCTCGGCCGTGGTCGCCGGGCTGACCGCGCGCAGGGTTTCCAGCAGCAGGTCGGGGTAATGCGCCACGGGCGCGACGCGGTTCTCGGTGAACAGCTCCGGGAACAGCCGCATCATCATCTTGCGGTCCTCAAGCATGTAGGACACGCCGGAGGGCACGCGCAGGTTGTCCTCCAGCACGTAGTACTCGCCCTCGCCCTGGGCATTGGGCGCGCGCACGATGTCGATGCCCGAGATGTGCGAATAGATATTGCCGGGTACATCCACACCCATCATCTCGGGGCGGAACTGCGCGTTCTGGAACACCTGGTCGGCCGGTATCACACCCGCGCGGATGATCTCCTGCTCGTGGTAGACGTCGTGGATGAAGCGGTTGAGTGCCGCCACACGCTGCACCAGCCCCTCCTGCATCCGTTTCCACTCGTGGGCCGGGATGATGCGCGGGATCAGGTCGAACGGAATCAGCCGCTCGGTGCCGGCGCCGTCCTCGTCCTTGGCGCCGTAGACCGCGAAGGTGATGCCGACGCGGCGGAAGATCATCTCCGCCTCTTCGCGACGCGATGCCATGACCTCATCGGGTTGCTGGGCCAGCCACCGTGCGTAGTTCAGGTAATGGGCCCGCACCTCGTCGGGAGAGGCGTTCATTTCGTCATACATCGGTCGGCTCATGGGCTATTTCTCCTGCCCCCCAGAATAGCAAGGAGCGGGCCAATGTTCACCCGCCGGGGTCCGGTCCGGCGCCCTTGTCCGCCACAGGCGCACCCGCATGGTGCCGGACGCCGTGCACGGCGTCCCGGTGGCAAGGCATGCCGGATGGCTCGCTGCCGCACCACGTCGGGGCGGCGCCACCCAGCGCATGTTCCGTGCACTGTACCGCCCGGCACCGCCGGCGTGCCGGACGATGCACCTCCACGGTGCACTACCGGTCGCGGCGCGCCAGGTGGCAGTGCCCACGGCGGACACATCGGGCGCCGCGCGACCGCGAGGCGTGGCGCAGGACTTGCTTGATTTCGTCGAACGCGCGCGGCGGCCCGCCCTGGCCACGTTCCCATTGTTTGTGACGCCCTGTTGAAAGTGACCCCCGCATGGCCATCCATGTCGCCCTGAGCCACATCACGCACTATCGGTACGACCGCCCGGTCAAACTCGGTCCGCAGGTGGTCCGCCTGCGCCCGGCGCCACACAGCCGCACCAAGGTGCTGTCCTTCTCGCAGACGATCGGGCCGGCGGGCCATTTCATCAACTGGCAACAGGATCCGTTCGCCAACTACCAGGCGCGCCTGGTCTTCCCCGAGCCGACCACCGAGTTCAAGCTCACCATCGACCTGGTGGTCGAGATGGCGGTCTACAACCCCTTCGACTTCTTCCTCGAACCACGCGCCGAGACATTCCCGTTCACCTACGCTGAGGCCCAGCGGCAGGAGCTGGCGCCCTACCTCGCCACAGCGCCGGTGACGCCCCTGGTCCGGGACTATCTGGCGCAGATCGACCGCAGCGAGCAGCGCACCATCGACTTTCTGGTCGGCATCAACCAGAAGCTCTGGAAAGACATCGCCTACACCATCCGCATGGAGCCGGGCGTGCAGACGCCGGAGGACACCCTCACGCTCAGGAGCGGCTCCTGCCGCGACTCGGGCTGGCTGCTGGTGCAACTGCTGCGCCACCTGGGCCTGGCCGCGCGCTTCGTCTCGGGCTACCTGATCCAGCTCGCCCCCGATGTGAAATCCCTCGACGGCCCCAGTGGCCCCGACAAGGATTTCACCGACCTGCACGCCTGGTGCGAAGTGTTCCTGCCCGGTGCCGGCTGGATCGGGCTGGACCCGACCTCGGGCCTGCTGGCCGGTGAAGGCCACATTCCCCTCGCCTGCACGCCGCAACCCTCCAGCGCCGCGCCGGTGGAAGGCGGTGTGGACCCGTGCGAGGTCGCGTTCAGCCACGAGATGAAGGTCACGCGGATCCACGAATCGCCGCGCGTGACCAGGCCCTACACCGATGACCAGTGGGCCGAGGTGCTCAAACTCGGCGAGCAGGTGGACGCCGATCTGGTGAAGGGCGACGTGCGCCTGACCCAGGGTGGCGAGCCCACCTACGTGGCCATCAGCGACCGCGATGCCGCCGAATGGAACACCGACGCCCTGGGTCCGACCAAACGCGGCTACGCCACCGCGCTGCTGGGCCGCCTGCGCGAACGCTACGGTGAGGGCGGCTTCGTGCACATGGGACAGGGCAAGTGGTACCCGGGCGAGCAACTGCCACGCTGGGCCCTCTCGTTGTTCTGGCGCACCGACGGCGAACCTTGCTGGCACAACCCCGCGCTGCTGGCGGACGAGCGCGACGAGGCCCGCTACACCGCCGACGACGCACAGCGCTTCACGCAGGCACTGGCGCGCCGTCTGGGCCTGTCCCCGCAGTACATCACGCCCGGCTACGAAGACACCTGGTACTACCTCTGGCGCGAGCGCCGGCTGCCGGTCAACGTCGATCCGTTCGACAGCAGGCTCGACGACGAGCTGGAGCGCCAGCGCCTGCGCCGCGTCTTCGGCCAGGGGCTGGACAGCGTCATCGGCTACGTGCTGCCGTTGCAGGCCTCGGGCCATGGTCCGCTGTCGGGCAGCGGCAAGAGCGCCCACCACCGCGTCAGCGGCACGATCTGGTCCACAGGCCCCTGGTTCTTCCGCGACGAACGGATGTACCTGATCCCCGGCGATTCGCCCATGGGCTACCGGCTGCCGCTGGACGCCCTGCCCTGGGTGTCCATGGGCGACTACCCCTACCACATCGAGCAGGACCCGCACAGCGAGCGCGACCCGCTGCCCACCGGTGCGGCGCTGCGCCACCAGGTGCATCCGCACGCCGTGGGCGGCGGCTTTGCCGAAGGCGGCACCGTCTCGCTGCAGGACACCGACGGGTTCGACGAACAGGGACCGGACAGCGAGATCGAGGTTCACGGCCAGCCGCACCTGGTCTCGGCCCCGGCGCAGCCCCCGTCCGCCCGCTTTCCCCAGCGCGGCGAATCCGCCGCCTGGCTGACCCGCACCGCCCTGGTGGTCGAGTCGCGCGACCCGCATCGCGCCAACGGCCCCAGGGCCGAGCAGGCCGGCGGTGGCAAGAGCCAGCATCTGTATGTCTTCATGCCGCCGATGCAGCGGCTGGAGGACTACCTCGACCTGCTCTGTGCGGTCGAGGACACGGCCGAGCGCCTGGGCGTGAAGATCGTGCTCGAAGGCTACCCGCCACCGCGCGATCCGCGCCTGAAGATGCTGCAGGTCACCCCCGACCCCGGCGTGATCGAGGTCAACATCCACCCCAGCAGCAGTTTTGCCGAACTGGTCGAGCGCACCGAGTTCCTCTACGAAGCCGCGCACCAGACGCGGCTGTGTGCCGAGAAGTTCATGACCGACGGCCGCCACACCGGCACCGGCGGCGGCAACCACTTCGTGCTCGGCGGGGACACGCCGTCCGATTCGCCCTTTCTGCGCAAGCCCGAGCTGCTGGGCAGCCTGATCGCCTACTGGCACAACCACCCCTCGCTGTCCTACCTGTTCAGCGGCCTGTTCATCGGCCCGACCAGCCAGGCGCCCCGGGTGGACGAGGCCCGCAATGACCAGCTCTACGAACTGGAAATCGCGCTCAACCAGATCGAGCAGAACCGCCAGCGCCACGGGCAGGACATGCCGCCCTGGCTGGTCGACCGCACGCTGCGCAACATCCTGATCGACGTCACCGGCAACACGCACCGCAGCGAGTTCTGCATCGACAAGCTCTACTCGCCCGACTCGGCCACCGGGCGCCTCGGCCTGCTGGAGCTGCGTGCCTTCGAGATGCCGCCGCACGCCCGCATGAGCATCGCGCAGCAGTTGCTGCTGCGCGCCCTGATCGCGCGCTTCTGGCAGCAGCCCTGGCGCGGCAAGCTCACCCGCTGGGGCACCGAGCTGCACGACCGCTTCATGTTGCCGACCTTCATCCGCATGGACTTCGAGGACGTGCTGGCCGACCTGGCCAACGTCGGCTACCGCTTCGACATGGCCTGGTTCGAACCGCACTTCGAGTTCCGCTTCCCGCTGGTCGGCCAGGTGGCCGCGCGCGGTATCGAGCTCACGCTGCGCAACGCACTCGAGCCCTGGCACGTGATGGGCGAGGAAGGGGCCGCCGGCGGCACGGTGCGCTACGTCGACTCGTCGCTGGAGCGCATCGAGGTGCGCGTCAGCGGCTACAACGACAGCCGCTACGTCATCACTTGCAACGGCCGCGCCCTGCCCCTGCAGCCCACCGGCACCGCGGGCGAACACGTGGCCGGCGTGCGCTACAAGGCCTGGAATCCGCCGAGTTCGCTGCATCCCTCCATCGGCGTGCACGTGCCGCTGACCTTCGACATCGTCGACACCTGGATGAACAAGTCGCTCGGCGGCTGCCAGTACCACGTCGCCCACCCGGGCGGCCGCAACTACGACAGCTTCCCGGTCAACGCCTATGAGGCCGAGAGCCGCCGCCTTTCGCGCTTCTTCCAGATGGGCCATACGGCGGGCACGATGGTGGTGCCCGCGCCCACCCCGAGCCGGGAATTCCCGTTCACCCTGGACCTGCGCCAGTGACGGCAGACACATGACTGTGAAGGATGCAACGAGCCGGCCCCCATCCGAAACGCCCTCAAAAGACGCCCAGCGGGCATACTCCAGGCCCGTGAACCCAGAAGAATCCAGAGACTCCCTGTTCGACGGACTCAGTCCGGAATCCCCCGCGGACTGGGCCCTGTCGTGGTCGGTGCGGGCAGATGCCGGGCACCGCGACGAGCTGCGCGACAGCGCCGATCCCAACGCCCTGGCACCCCACTGGCACCGCTTCTTCGGACACGTGGGCACCGACGGTCTGTCCGACCTGAACCGCCGCGCCGAGAACCTGCAGCGCCAGATCCGCGACAACGGCGTCACCTACAACGTCTACGCCGACGCCGCCGGTGGCCTGCAGCGCCCCTGGGCACTCGACCTGTTTCCCATGATCGTGGCGCCGCAGGATTGGGCCGTGATCGAGGCCGGCGTGCTGCAGCGCGCGCGCCTGCTCAATGGCATGATGGCCGACCTCTACGGCCCGCAGGAGCTGCTGCACCGTGCCCTGCTGCCGACCGCGCTGGTCCAGGGCCACCCCGGCTACCTGCGTGCCATGAAGGGTGTGACGCCGCCAGGCAACACCTGGCTGCACATCGTCGCCTTTGACCTCGCGCACAGTCCCGATGGTCGCTGGTGGGTGGTGGGCCAACGCACCCAGGCCCCGTCGGGCCTGGGTTACCTGCTCGAAAACCGCCTCGCCATCGCGCGCCAGTTCCCCAAGGCCTTTGCCGGCCTGAAGGTGCAGCGCCTGGCCGCAAGCTACCGCGCGCTGATGGACGGCATCAAGGCCCTGGCCCCCGAGGGCGAAGACGCGCGCATCGCGCTGCTCACGCCGGGACCGTACAACGAGACCTACTTCGAACACGCCTACCTGGCGCGCTACCTGGGCCTGACCCTGGTCGAAGGCAGCGATCTGACAGTGCGCGACCAGCGCCTGTACCTCAAGACGCTCAAGGGACTGGAACCGGTCCACGCGCTGATCAAGCGTGTGGACGACCCGTGGCTGGACCCGCTGGAGCTGCGCGCCGACTCCAGCCTGGGCGTGCCGGGGCTGCTGCAGGTGCTGCGCGCGGGCAACCTGCTGCTGGCCAACGCACCGGGGTCGGCACCGCTGGAATCGAGCGCGCTGCTGGGCTTCCTGCCCGCCATCAGCCAGCACCTGCTCGGCGAGGAGCTGACGCTGCCCTCGCTGGCTACCTGGTGGTGTGGCGAAGACGCCGCGCTGCGCGAGGTGCTGCCCATGCTCGGCAGCAGCGTGATCCGGCCCACCTACCCCGGCTCCGGTCTGGAGACGTCCATCGGTCAGAGCCTGAGCCCGCGCGAGCTCGACGAATGGTCCGGCCGCATGGTGCGCCACCCGGACGACTACACCGTGCAGTCCTGGTTGCCGCTGTCCCAGACCCCGACCTGGACCGGCGAGCGCCTGGTGCCGCGCTCGGCCATGCTGCGCGTGTTCGCACTCGCCAACGGGCCACAGAGCTGGCGCGTGCTGCCGGGCGGTCTGGTGCGCCTGGCCCCGCGTGGCCAGCTGATGGCCACGATGCAGCGCGGCGGCTCCAGCGCCGACTGCTGGGTGCTCACCGATGGCGAGGTCGACACCACCAGCCTGCTGCAGACGCAACCGAGCACCCTGGCCCTGGCGCACAAGAAAAGTCCGGTCACCAGCCGCGCGGCCGAGAACCTGTTCTGGCTCGGCCGCTACACCGAGCGCGCCGAAAACACCGTGCGGCTGGCCCGCATCGTGCTCGACCATCTCGGGGGCGAGGAACCCAGTTCGCGCGCCCTGCTCGCCTGGCTCTCGGCCACCGCACGCGAGAACGCCCTGGTGCTGCCCGACGTGCCGGGCGCCGACCAGGCCGCGCGCGTGTTCGCGCGCTCGCTGATGGCTGGCCTGGCGCCCGCGCCCGGTTCGCCCCTGGCGGGCCAGAGCTACAGTGTGGGTCACAACCTGCGCGCGCTCAAGAGCGCCGCCGCGCAGGTGCGCGACCGGCTCTCACCCGAGCACTGGAACCTGATCGAACACGCCGAGGCCAGCTTCGCGCAGGACTGTGCGGCCATGGCGGCCGACGCCGAGTACGGCACAGCCGAGGCCATGGCCGCGCTCTCCGCGGTGAGCGAACGGCTGGCCGCCATCACCGGCGCCCAGACCGACCGCATGGTGCGCGACAACGGCTGGCGGCTGCTGTCCGTGGGGCGCCACATCGAGCGGCTCATCACGCTCTCGCGCGCGCTCTCGCTCGGGCTGGAGCACCACTGCATGGAAGACCCCGCGGGCTTCGAGGCGGTGGTCGCGCTGTTCGACAGCACCATCACCTTCCACGCCCAGTACCAGCAGCGGCGCGACATGGTGGCACTGATCGACCTGCTGGTGATGGACCGCGACAACCCCCGTTCCATCGCCTGGGTGGTGCAGACCCTGCGCGCGCGCCTGGCCAAGCTGTCACAGAGCGCCACGCCGCAGGACGCCGTGCTGGCCCAGGGTCTGCCCGACCCCGACCTGTGGGTGCTGACCGAGCTGTGCAGCCGGCAGCGCGAGGCGCAGGGCATGCGCTACGGCACCCTCGCCGTTCTGCTCAACGGATGCGAGGCCGCAGCGGCCGACCTGTCCGACGAGATCACACGGCTGCACTTCAACCACGCCGACCGCAAGACGCAGAGCGTCGGCATCTGAGCCATGGACCTGCGCATTCTGCACACCACCACCTACCGCTACCAGGGCAGCGTGGACCTGGCGCAGCACGTGGTGCATCTCTCGCCGGTGGACACGGCCACGCAGACCGTGCAGTCGCACGCGCTGACCATCAGCCCTGAGCCCGCCACACGCAGCCAGGCCATCGACGCCTTCGGCAACCTGCGCACCTTCTTCTCGCTGCAGACACCGCACGACACGCTCACCGTCACGGCCGACAGCCGGGTGGCCACCCGGGTGCCCGCGCCGCTGCCCGATGAGCCGGCCTGGCAGGCCCACACCTGGGAGGCTGTGCGCGACCATTTCCACTACCGCGCCCGGGCGCCCTACGACCCCGCCAGCGAGTTCCTGTTCGCCTCGTCCCACGTGCCGCGCGATGACACCTTCATCGCCTTCGCTCGACCTGCCTTCGCCAGCGGCCTGCCGATGCTGGTGGCGGTTCAGGCCCTCATGGAACGCATCCACCACGAGCTCACCTACGAAACCGCCAGCACCGAGGTCAATACGCCCGCGCTGGTCGCGCTCGCGCAGGGCAAGGGTGTGTGCCAGGACTTCGCCCACATCATGACCGGCTGCCTGCGCAGCCTGGGCCTGCCGGCGCGGTATGTCAGCGGCTATCTGCTCACCCGGCCGCCACCCGGCCAGCCGCGCCTGATCGGTGCCGACGCCTCGCACGCCTGGGTCTCGGTCTATGTGCCCCTGCCGCCAGGCACCGGGGCGCAGGCCGGCGGCAGGGCGGCCACCGGCGCCTGGTTCGACTTCGACCCGACCAACAACCGCTGTGGCTGGGGCAGCCCCGGCGAAGATTACGTCGCCCTGGCCACCGGGCGCGACTTCGCCGACGTCTCGCCCATGCGCGGCGTGATCCAGGGCGGCGCCCGCCACACGCTGGAGGTCGCTGTCACGGTGGCGCCGCCCGACGAACTGGACGCACTGCAAAGTCCGCCCCGGTAACGGGCCCTCGGCTACCCCGCTCAGGGCATCTCCCGGGACAACGCCGATGCGCTGGCCGTCGGCGGGCCTTCGTCGTCGGCACCGGCAGGGTGCCAGCGCCAGTAGCGCCGGTCCTCGTCGCGCCAGCAACGCACGGCGTCCGGCGCCTCGCTGCGCCAGATCGCCATGCCGCAGTCGGGCGAAACCACCCACGGAATGCCACGCTGGCGGTAGCGCGCGAGCACGGTGGGCGAGGGGTGGCCGAAGTGGTTGCGGTAGCCCGCCTGAATGATGATGTGGCGTGGCTGCAAGACGTTGAGCCATGCCGGCGTGGAGGAGGTCTTGCTGCCGTGGTGCGGCGCCACCCACAGGCTGGCGCGGTCCCCGGGCCGGCCCATGGCCAGGCGCACCTCGCCCTCGGCATCGATGTCGCCCGTGAGCCAGGCGCTTTCACGTCCCCCCGCGTGCGTGATGCGCAGCACGCAGGACATGGCGTTGTCGTCCAGCAGGGCTTCCCCCCGTGGGCCGTAGTCCTGGGGCCAAGGGTTCAGGATGTCGAAGCGCACGCCGTCCCAGACCCAGTGCTGTCCGGCCACACAGCGCCGCTCCGGCTCCTCGGCGAACGGCGCCAGCCAGCGCGCTTGCGGCTGGGCGGCGGCAATGGCCGGCATACCACCTGCGTGGTCGCTGTCACCGTGGCTGATCACCACCGCATCCAGCCGCTCGCCCAGCACACGCAGCAAGGGCACGATGATGCGCTCGCCCGCATTGCGGTCCTCGCCCTGCCCGGGTCCGGTGTCGAACAACAGGCTGTGGTGGCCGGTGCGCACCAGGATGGCACTGCCCTGGCCGACGTCGATGGCCATCACCTCGAACTCGCCCGCCGGCGGGCGCGGCGGCGCCCACCACAGCACCGGCCAGACCAGCAACAGACCGGCCGAACGCAGCACCCAGGGCCAGCGCTGCACCAGCAGGACGCCACCGGCCACGGCCACCGCCGCCAGCGACCAGGGTGCCATCGGACGCTCGAACACCGCCCAAGGCCAGGCTGCCATGAGCGCCAGCACCTGCGTCATCCCGTGAACGGCCCAGGCGGCGACGGTCCAGACCGGCGACCAGAGAACGCCCAGGAACGCCAGCGGCGTGACCAGCACGGTGACCCAGGGAACCGCCAGCAAGTTGGCCAGCAGGCCCACCAGAGACACCTGGGCAAACAGCAACAAGGTCAGCGGTGCCAGCGCCAGCGTGATCACCGCCTGCTCGGCCAGTTGGCGGCGCATGGCCGTCATGGCCCGCCGCCACAGGGGCGATGCCGTACCCTGGGCCATGGCGCGGCCGGGGTCGGCGGCAAACAGGATGCCGACGGCGACGAAACTGAGCCAGAAGCCCGGTTGCATCAGGGCCAGCGGGTCCAGCAGCAACACCACCGCCATGGCGGCCAGCCAGGTCACCGGCCAGGGCCAGTGCCGCCCCTGCAGGCGCAGGCCCATCACCACTGCCAGCATCAGCAAGGTGCGCTGCGCCGGCACCCCCCAGCCAGCGAACAGCGCATAGGCCGTGGCCAGCGCGATGCCACCCAGCGCCGACGCCCGTGGCAGCGGCAGCACCATCAACGCCACCGGCCAACGGCGCCCGGCCCGGCGCCAGCCCCCGCCCACCAGATGCACCGCCAGCCAGGCGAACATGGTCACGTGCAGGCCCGAGATGCTCATGAGGTGCGCCACGCCGGTGATGCGGAACAGCTCCCAGTCGGCACGCCCGATCGCACTCTGATCACCCACCACCAGGGCGGCCAGCACGCCCGCCTGGCGCGCATCGGGCACGCGCGCGGCGATGCGTTCACCCACGGCCTGACGGGCCGCGTCGATGGCATGCCAGGCCGTGCTGCCCAGGCGCTGCGGCACCGGCCACTGGCGCCCCGTGGCCACCGTGCCACTGGCCCCCAGGCCGTTTTCCCACAGCCAGCGCTCACGGTCGAAACCATGCGGATTGAGCACCCCGTGCGCTCGCTTCAGGCGCACCGGCAGGCGCCAGCGCTCGCCCGGGCGCACCACCGGTGGTGCCTGGGTGCCCGGCCGGCGCGGCGGGTACCAACCCAGCAACAGGCGCGAGGGCAGGTGCACCACCTGGCCATCGAGGCGGCCGGATTCCGCGGCGAATTCGAAGCGCTGGAAGCCGTCCTCGCCGCGCTGCGGGAGACTGGCCACCCGGCCCGTGACCTCCAGCACCGCCCCTTCAAGCGCCGGCGACAGCCCGTCGGCCGCCTGGGCCACGGCCCTGGCACCGGCCCAGCCCGCACCCGCCAGCGCACCGCACAGCAGCCACGCGCCCGCCCGCGGCACACCCCAGCGGTCCGGATGCCGACGGCCCGACCAGGCGGCCACCAGCCCCGTCAGCACGGCCAGCACCAGCCCGCCGTGGTAGGCCCCTGCAGGCCACAGGGCCGCCTGTTGCAACTGGGCGGCCACGCCGGCCACCCAGCCCAGCAACCAGGGCGTCATCGGCCCCCCGTCCGTGCCGGGCAGACACCGGCGCCCGCATGCCCGAACAGGTCACGGTGCGCATGCCGTTGCCCACGCCATCCCCGGTGTCGCCACCACACCGTCATCGTACTGGCCCCTCCCATCTGCCCGTGGTTGCAGGGGGCCCTGTCGCTCCCCCGCCGAAGCGCCAGCATCATCGTGCGAGGCACCGGTACCAGCAACCCCATGACGGTGGACGATGGGGCACTGGCTGGTCACGGCATTTCACCTGCGCCACACCTGCCCATGGCGATATGCACCCATGATCCCCGGGCCAATCGTTCCGCCTTGCAGACCCCCGCCGAGCCCACAGGATCGCATCAGGCCAACCCCATCGCTGCGGCCCTGAAAGCGGCCATGGGCTCGGCTGTACTGGGCACGGCTCTGAGCCTGTCGGCACCGTCCATGGCCCTCGCCCAAAACGTCGTCTGCGTCACCAACCCTCCGGGTTCTTCTTCTGGCACCGGTGTAACCGGTAACGGAAACTTCGCTTGCGGTAACAGCGCCGGCAACAGTGTCTCGGGCTTCAACAACAACGCGGTCGGCCGCAGCAGCGGCAACGACGTCACCGGCGACCGCAACTCCGCCAGCGGGGTCAATGCCGGCAACACCATCTCCGGCAGCAACAACTCCGCCAGCGGGGTCTACTCCGGCAACACCGTCACTGGCAACAACAACACCGCCAGC
>NZ_JAQVEJ010000004.1:0-28554 GCF_028698005.1 Hydrogenophaga sp. | reverse complement strand
CGTCGGCAACATGGCTGGCAATGATGTGAACGCCAATCGCACGGTCAGTGTGGGCCACCAGGCCCGTGCCAGCGCCAATGATGCTGTCGCCATGGGTGCCAATGCCCGGGCTGACCACGCCAACGCCGTGGCCCTCGGTGCCGGTTCCGTCACCTCCGCGCCAAACACGGTATCCGTCGGTGCTGCAGGGTCAGAACGCCGCATCACCAATGTGGCACCCGGTATTGACGGCACCGACGCGGTGAACGTTGACCAGCTGAATGCCGGCAACGCCAACACCTTGCAGCAGGCGGAGAGCTACGTCGATGCCAGCGATGCGCGCACGCTGCGTCGTGCCCAGGGTTACGCCGATGCCGGTGATGCACGCACGCTGGAACAGGCACAGCAATACGCCGATCAGGGCGACGCCGCGGTACTGGAGCAGGCGCGACTGGAAATCGGATCGCTGCGCAAGGAAGCATTCGCGGGCATCGCCCAGGCGGCCGCGATGGTGCCCCTGGCCCCTTCCGGCGACGGCGAGACGACCGTGAACGTGGGCCTGGCCACCTACGGCGGGCAGACGGCCATCGGCGTGGGCATTGCGCGGCAGGTTGGCCCGGTCACGCTCAACGGCGGGTTCGGTGCCGGCTCCGGCAAGCGCAATCTCGTGCGCATCGGCGCCGGCTGGCGCTTCTGACCCTGCGCCTCAACGGCGCGGCGCAGGCCGCGCCTTGCCAACGGCCGGCTTCTTGCGCCGCTCGATGAAGCCCTGCTCGCGCAGGGCTTTTTTGCGTTCGGCGCGCTCCTTGTCGGCCTGCCGGCCGGCCTTGAGCCAGCGCGCGAACTGCTCGGGCGTTTCCAGGGTGATGCGGCCGATGTGCAAGGCGCGGAAGTCGCCGATCACGATCTCGGCGGCCTTCTGCACATTGACCCGGCCGCCGGCGGCCAGGGCGCCGCGCTGACGGCCGATGGCCTGCAGCAGCTCGTCATCGTGCGTGGCAGCCCACTGCTCGGGCGAAAGGCCCAGGGGGTAGCGCGCCTCCATCAGGCCGGGGTAGTCGGTCTTGAGCTTGGCGATCAGCTCGTAGGCCACCTCTTCCTCGTCATAGGCGTTCTTGCCCACCGCACCGCTGGCCGCGAGGTTGTACCCGCTTTCGGGCACGATGATGCGCGGCCAGAGCATGCCAGGGGTGTCATAGAGGTAGAAGTCGTCGGCCAGCACGATGCGGGCCTCGGTACGCGTGACACCGGCCTCGTCGCCCGTCTTGGCCGCCTTGCGACCCTTGAGGGTGTTGATGAGCGTGGACTTGCCCACATTGGGAATCCCGCAGATGAGCACGCGCATCGGTTTGAACATGCCGCCACGCTGCGGCGCCAGCTCACGGCAGGCGTCGATGAGGGCGCGCGCCGGCGCGGTGTGGCTCGCGTCCAGCGCGATGGCCCGGGTGCCGGGCTGCGCGTTGTAATGCGCCAGCCACTGCTCGGTGCGTACCGGATCGGCCAGGTCCTGCTTGTTGAGCACCTTCAGCGTCGGACGGCCGCTGGTGAGCTCGGCCATCAGCGGGTTGGCGCTGGAACCGGGCAGACGGGCATCGAGCATCTCGACGACCACGTCGATGCTCTTCACGCGCTCGGCAATGGCCTTGCGCGTGAGGTGCATGTGACCGGGGAACCACTGGACACTCATCGGGTTTTCCCGCGTTTCATTGGACAACTGTGTGAATAAGTCCGGGTCATGTCTGTACGGCGGCGGCAAGTCCTTGTCACACAAGGGAAAGCATCAACCTGCACAAAAAACAGGCAGTCAGGCTGCCGCCGCCTGCGGCCGGCCGAGCCGCGCGGGCGACACGTATTCCTGGCGGTAGATCTCGAAGGGCATGGTGTCCGCCGCCTCGATGCGCTTCTGCTCGGCCACCGACGCCGCACTCATGGCCTCGAAACGCGCCTGCTGTGCCTCGCTCCAGGGCAGGGCCAGGATGTCGTTGCGGATGGCCTGCGAGCGGCTGCGCGTGAAGTCCAGGAACGAATCGGCATGGGCACGGTGGATCTCGGCCACCACCCGCGCCGACGGCAGCGTCTCGGGCGCCAGCAGGCTCGCACGGGCACGCGCCACGGCGTCGCGGTGCACGTCACGTCCGTCCAGCTCGTCCAGCGCCTGTGCCAGTGGCGCCAGCTCGTCGATGAGCTCCAACCCCCAGTCCACCAGCGCAATCGGCCGGCCGCCCCGCAGCAGCATCAGCCCCGGTTCGCGCCCGCGCGCGGCCGTCAGATGCTGGTTGTGCGCCAGCTCGCGGATTTCCTCGGGCGAGTCGGGCGGGCTGTCGGACAGCAGGCAGTGCAGCAGGAACACATCCAGGAAGCGCAGCGTCGGCGCGTCGATGCCAATGGCCTCGAAGGGGTTGAGGTCCATCAGCCGCACCTCGATGTACTCGACGCCGCGCTCGCGCAGCGCGTGCAGCGGGCGCTCGCCCTGGTAGATCGTGCGTTTGGGGCGAATCGTGCCGTAGAACTCGTTCTCGATCTGCAGCAGCGTCGTCGCCAGCTGGTTGTAGTCACCACCCGGATTGCGGATGTCCACCGCCTCGTAGGCTGGCCAGGGCCGCGTGAGCGCGTCGTGCAACGAGGCCGCGTAACCTTCGAGGCTGTTGTAGCTCACGGCCAGCGTGGCCTGCGCCTCGCTCTGGTAGCCCAGGCGCCCCATGCGCAGGCTGGTGCCGTGCGGCATGTGCAGTGTGCCGCCGTGGCCGAGCGGCCGCAGGGCGTGCGGCCGGCCCTCGACGAAGGACGAACACAGCGCCGGCGAAGCGCCAAACAGCGTCAGCAGCAGAAAGGCCTGGCGCCGGAAGTTGCGGATGAGCGAGAAATAGCCTTCGTTGTCGACACCGGGCAGCGACCAGTTGTAGTGGATACCCGAGATGGTCTGCATGCGCCGTCCGTAACGGTGCCCCAGCCCCATGCGGTAGACGCTCTTGGCACGGCCCACGTTGCTCGACCCGTAGCGGCCGATGGGAATGGTCTCGTCGGTCGGCAGGTTGCAGGGCATGCTCGACACCCACAACATTTCCTCGCCCGCGGCGCCGCCCTGGGCCTGCATGGTGCGCAGGGTGAACTGGTGCACCTCGGTCAGCTCGGCCAGGCAGGACTCGACGCTGCCGTGCACGCCCGTGATCAGTTCAAGCTGGGATTCGCTGTAGTCGGTGGTGATGTGCGGATGGGTCAGCGCCGACCCCAGCCCTGCAGGGTGCGGCGTGAGCGCGAGCGCACCATCGGGCTGGGCGCGCAGGCTTTCCTTTTCGATACCGCGACGCATGCCGCGCAGCCGCTCCTGGCCAATGGCCTGCAGCTTGAGGGTCAAAGAAGTCATACGGGCGTCGAGATTCGTGTCCGGGGGCTGGAACTTAACACGGTTGGTTCATTTTCGCTGGCAGCGACCGGACACGGCCCATCGCTGCCGGATGCCCTCCGGATGTCGCGCGACCGCAGCCAGGCCTCGATCACCTGTGGGTCGTTGGACAGGCGCAACTGATCGAATGCGGTCTGCGCCTCGGGATAGACGCGCCGCAGGTAGTTGAGCCACTGCTTGAGCCGGCCGGCACGGTGCCGACGCTCGACACGCTCGCTCACCTGTGCCCAGAACAGGCCCAGCAGGGGCTCGATCTGCGCCCAGGCCACGCCTTCGCTGCCCTTGATGGCCAGCGCCAGCCCGGGATTGCTGACCATGCCACGGCCGATCATCAGGGTGTCGCAGCCGGTCTCCGCCCGGCAGCGCTGCGCATCCGACACGTTCCAGATTTCGCCATTGGCGATCACGGGAATGCGCTGCAGTGCCGGCACCGCCGCGCGGACCTGCGCGATGCGCGTCCAGTAGGCGGGCGGCCGGTAGCCGTGTGCCTGTGTCCGTGCATGGATCACCAGTTCGTCCGCGCCAGCCTCGGCAATGGCCGCGGCACACTCCTCGGCCACGCCGTCGTCGCGGTAGCCCAGCCGCATCTTGGCCGACACCGGGACACCGGCCGGCACGGCCCGGCGCACGGCGGCCACGATGCGCCCCACCAGCTCGGGCTCGTCCAGCAGCACCGCCCCGCCCCGGCTGCGGTTGACCGTCTTGGCCGGGCAACCGAAGTTCAGGTCCACCCCATGCCCGCCCAGCCCGGCCAGCCGCGCGGCGTTGTCGGCCATGCAGGCCGGGTCGGACCCCAGCAATTGCGCGCGCACCGGCACGCCGGCCCGCGTGTGCCCGCCATTGTGCAGCTCGGGCACCACCCGATAGAAGGCCCGCTCGGGCAGCAGCGTGTCGGTCACGCGGATGAACTCGCTCACGCAGCGGTCGATCCCGCCGGTGCGGGTCAGCACATCGCGCAAGGTGGCGTCCAGCAGCCCTTCCATGGGCGCAAGCAGGAGTTTCATCGGGGATTCGGGCGCCAGCGCCGCTGGCTCACCAGGCGTTGGTGAAAGCGGGCAGGCGCAGGGCATGGTGCGGAGCCTGGATTCTACCGGCCCGCCTTAACAGCTTGCTACAACTGCATTCCTTCCGTTACCATTAGTATTTATACCTAATCAGTACCCTGTCCTGGCGTCGTCCCATGCTCACCCTCCCCCGCCATCACCACCTGTTGTCCCTGAGTCTGGCCTGCGGCGTGCTGGTCACGGCGGCACCGGCACGCGCGCAACCCGTAGCAACCCCGGTGAAGCCGACCGAGCCCGTAGCCGCCCGCGCCGGGACCCTCAAGCAGGTGGAGGGCACCGTGTGGACCCTCCAGGGTACGGCCCAGCCCCAGACCGCCACGCCAGGCGACGGCCTGACCGTGGCGCAGCGTCTGCAGACGGGCGCTGACGGCGCGGCCAGCATGGTGCTGCGTGACGGCACCGTGCTGACCGTCGGCCCCAACAGCGCGATCGAGATCAACGAATTCGCCTTCGACGCCACCACGCAGCAAGGCCATTTCCTGCTGGACCTGTTTCAGGGTTCGGTCCGCGTCATCACCGGCATTCTGGCCAAGGTCAATCCCGACGTCTTCAAGGTCCGCACACCCACCTCGGTGGTCGGCGTGCGCGGCACCGACTTCATTGTGGAGACCGAGGCCAGGCCATGAATCGTCAGCCGGCACAGCACGCCCGCTTGATCCTGTCGCACCTGCGCGGCATCGGCATGGCGCTGGGTCTTGCCGCCCTGCTGGCGGCCTGCGCCCCCGTCTCGCGCGTCATCCTCCTGCCCCAGGAGGACCGTCCGGGCAGCAAGGTCGTGGTCACCACCCGCCAGGCCGAGACCGTCATCGACAAGCCCTACGGCGTGGCCGAGGTGGGCCGCTTGGGCGGCCTGTCGGCCGACACCACCACCGCCGAGGCCGTGGCGGCCGAGTTCCCCGAGTTGCTCGCCCTGCGCCCGCCAGTGCCCGAACAGTACGTGCTGCAGTTCGAGACCGGCACATCGAACCTGACGGCCGAATCCCAGGCCCAGCTCGATGCGGTCATCAACAGCGCGTTGCGGCGCGCCGGCGGTGAAATCCTCATCGTCGGCCACACCGACCGTGTCGGATCGCTGGAGGCGAACGACCGCCTGTCGCTCGAACGCGCGAACGCCATCCGCGGCCTGTTCCTCGCCAAGGGCTTCCGGCCCGAGCTGGTGGAGGCGGTCGGCCGCGGCGAGCGCGAACCCGTGGTCCCGACGGAAGACGAGGTCGAGGAGCCTTTCAACCGCCGCGCCGAAGTGTTCGTGCGCTGAACCACCGTGTCTTCGGAAACCATGGGCGTGGGCGCCGCGCCGGGCATCTCGCTGTTGCATGTCGATGACGACATGCTCGTGCTCGACAAGCCTTCCGGGCTGCTCGCCGTCCCCGGCCGCGGCCCCGAGAACCAGGACTGCCTGAGCGCCCGCGTGCAGGCGCGTTTTCCCGATGCGCTGATCGTGCACCGGCTCGACATGGCCACCTCGGGCCTGATCGTGATGGCGCGCGGCATCGAGGCGCAGCGGCGGCTGAGCGCCAGCTTCGAGAAGCGCCAGGTCCACAAGCGCTACGTCGCGGTGGTTGCGGGCACGCTGGCCAACCCGCAGCCGGACAACGGCTGGAACACCATCGACCTGCCGCTGATGGTGGACTGGCTCAACCGGCCGCGCAGCATCGTGCACCATGAGATGGGCAAGCCCAGCGTCACACACTGGCGCCTGGAGGGCGAGCAGCCGCATGCCGGAGGCATGACCCGCGTGCTGCTGGAGCCGGTCACCGGGCGCTCGCACCAGCTGCGTGTGCACCTGCAGGCCATCGGCCACCCCATCGCCGGTGATCCGCTCTACGCCGATGAAGCCCGGCGGGCACTGGCGCCGCGACTGCTGCTGCACGCCTGTGTCCTGGAACTGCCCCACCCGCGCAGCACAGAGCGTGTACGCTTCGAAAGTCCGGTCCCGTTCTGACCGGCAGGAGCGAACACATGAACCAGCATCCCCACCTGTGCATCCTCACGGGTGCGTCCCGCGGCATGGGCCAGGCCATGGCGCGCCGGCTGCTCTCGGCTGACCGGCTGCTGCTGTGCATCTCGCGCGGCACCGACGAGGATCTGGCCCGCCAGGCCCGGACCGTGGGCGCCGGACTCGTGCAGTGGCAGCAGGATCTGGCCGACCCGCTGACGGCCGCCAGCCGCCTGGCCGACTGGCTGGCGGGTCTGGATGCCACCACGCTGGCCAGCGCCACGCTCATCAACAATGCCGGCATGATCCCGCGCATCGGCCCACTGGACGACTGCCCGCCCGGCGAGCTGTCGGCGGCACTGCGCGTCGGCCTGGAGACCCCCATGCAACTGACCGCCGCCTTCCTGCGGGTGAGCACCGGCTGGGTGCATGGTGGCTGGACGGGCGTGCGCAAGGTGCTGAACATCTCGTCCGGCCTGGGCCGCCGCCCCATGGCCGCGCAGGCGCCCTACTGCGCCGCCAAGGCCGGGCTCGATCACTTCACCCGCTGCAGCGCGCTCGACGAGGCGCGCCGCCCGCACGGCGCCCGCCTGGTGTCGCTGGCACCCGGCGTCATCGACACCGGCATGCAGGTGCAACTGCGCGCGGGCGACCCGGCCGCCTTCCCCGATCTGCCGCGTTTCGTCGGCCTGCAGCGCGAGGGCCAGCTCAGCAGCCCGGACGAGGCAGCACGGCTCGTGCTGGCCTGGCTCGACCGTCCGGACTTCGGCGAGCAGCCCGTGGCCGACGTACGTGACTGACCGCCGCGCGGCCGCCGCAGTACCATGGCAGGTGTTTTCCGCACTGCATCATTTTCAGACAAGGAGCCATCATGAGCCGTGAAGTCGTCGTCGTCAGCGCTGTCCGTACCGCCATCGGTACCTTTGGCGGCAGTCTGAAGGACGTTCCCCCCACCGAGCTGGGCGCGCTGGTCGTGCGCGAGTCACTGGCGCGCGCACAGACCGATGGCAAGGATGTCGGCCATGTCGTGTTCGGCCACGTCGTCAACACCGAGCCCAAGGACATGTACCTCTCGCGCGTGGCCGCCATCAACGGCGGTGTCGGCGAGGGCACACCGGCCTTCAACGTCAACCGCCTGTGCGGGTCGGGCCTGCAGGCCATCGTCTCGGCCAGCCAGTCGATCCTGCTCGGCGATGCCGACATCGCCATCGGCGGCGGCGCCGAGAACATGAGCCGCGCCCCCTTCGCCAGCCTGAACATGCGCTGGGGTTCGCGCATGGGCGACACCAAGATGGTGGACATGATGATCGGTGCCCTGCACGACCCGTTCCATGGCATCCACATGGGCGTGACGGCCGAGAACATCGCCGCCAAGTGGGGCATCACGCGCGAAGACCAGGACCGGCTGGCCGTTGAAAGCCACAACCGTGCGCAGAAGGCCACGGAAGCGGGCTACTTCAAGGAGCAGATCGTCCCGGTCATGCTCAAGACCCGCAAGGGCGAGGTGGCCTACGATACCGACGAGCACTTCCGCGCCAACGCCACACTGGAGGACATGGCCAAGCTCAAGCCCGTGTTCGTGAAGGAAAACGGCACCGTCACGGCCGGCAACGCCTCGGGCATCAACGACGCCGCCGCCGCCGTGGTGCTGATGGAAGCCGGCACGGCCAAGGCCCGCGGCCTGGCGCCCATGGCGCGCCTGGTGGCCTACGCGCACGCCGGTGTGGACCCGAAGTACATGGGTATCGGCCCCGTGCCCGCCACCCAGCTGGCGCTGAAGAAAGCGGGTCTCAGCGTGGCCGACCTGGACGTGATCGAGGCCAATGAAGCCTTTGCCGCCCAGGCCTGCGCCGTCACCCGCGACCTGGGACTGGACCCGGCCAAGGTCAACCCCAACGGCTCGGGCATCTCGCTGGGCCACCCCATCGGCGCCACCGGCGCACTCATCACCGTCAAGGCGCTGCATGAGCTCCAGCGCATCGGCGGCCGCTACGCGCTGGTGACCATGTGCATCGGCGGCGGTCAGGGCATCGCCGCGATCTTCGAGCGGCTGTAAGCCGCGGTGGCCAGTCCGTGCGGCGCGCGTGGCCCAGGGCATTGCCCTCCCGCGGCCGCTGCCCTCACGCTGACTGAAAACCGTCGCGCCGACAGGTCAGCACCAGGGTATCGCGCCAGCCCAGCTCGCCGGGCACCAGCGGCTGGATCGGCGTGGTTTCATGGATCACACGCGCGTCGTCCAGCAGCAGCAGCGACCAGGGCTGCCACAAGGTAAAGCGCTGACCGGCGGGCCCGTCGGCAGCGAACACCCGGCTCTCGCCGCCCTTGATGGCATGGCGATCGAGCATGAACACGGCCACCAGATCGACGCCGTCGCGGTGAGCGCCTTCCGGGGTGGGCCTGCCAATGCCGTCGGTGGTATCGATGCGGAAGGGATGCGCCTCCACGAACCAGGGCCGCTCCCCATGCAGGGCCGTCGCGGTGGCACCCAGCCGCTGCAGCAGGCGCGTCCAGACGGGCAGCGCCAGCATGTCCGCGGCCATCGGCTCGAACCAGCGCTGCATGCCGCCATGCAAGGCGTTGTACGCCAGCGGCTGCCAGTGCGGGCGATGCGGCACCTGTGTCACCTGCGCGCCCTCGATCACAAAGCAGCTGTGACGGCGGCGGCGGTAGCGCCCACCATCCTTCAGATAGGCATCGGCCGGCAGATCGTCCCAGGCGCGGTGCAATTGCGCCAGTTCTTCGCGGCTGGCCGGCACCCAGCGCATCACATCGTCCGCGTGCAAAACGGCATAGCCGTCAACGGCCAGCGCCTGATCGCACTGGGACCGCGGGACATAAGGTGGATCAAAGGCGATCTGGCTCATCGGACGCCAGTGTAGCGCCTGGCCACCGCTGACCTGGGTCAAACCACGCCAGCCCGCACCCCACAAGGCTGCCAGTATCTGCGCTGGATCAAAGTTGAGGCGCTCCGTGGATGCCAAGCTGACCGATCTATGCGCCGGAGGACACCCATGCATCCGATCATCCGCTGGACTGACGACCTGGACCTTCACCACGAACCGCTGGACTGCGCGCACCGCGATTTCGTCGCCGCGCTGGCCACCGCGCAGGCGGCCGACGATGCGGGGCTGCCCGACGCCTGGGCACAGGTGGTGGCGCATGCCCGTGCGTTCTTCGAGCTGGAGGACGGCTGGATGCGCAACACCCGCTTCGCCGCTGCCGCCAACCATACCCTGCAGCACCGGGTCGTCCTCAACCTGCTGCACGAAGGCCTGGCCCAGGCCCGGCAGGGTCACCATGACGCCGTGCGCGACATGGCGAACGAGCTGGCCGCCTGGTTCTCCAGGCATGTCCAGACGCACGATGCCGCGCTGGCACTGCACATGCGCCGCCATCCGGTGCGTGCCCGTCCCGGTTGACCGAGGGGAAACCATGGTGGTCATGCGCCCACCGGCTGGCTATATTGGCCCGCAGACAGGAGTCCACGTCCATGGCCGACGCCGTTTCCCCCACCACCCCCCCGTCCGAGACATCACCACCCGCACCAGCGGCCCACCATCCGGCCGAATCGCCGGCGGCCAGTTCGGTTTTTTCGCTGCCGCTGGCCTCCCTGAGCCCGGCCGATCCCTGGCGCTGGCTGAAGCTGGGCTGGGCCGATTTCCGGCGCTGCCCGCGCATCGGCCTGTTCTACGGCCTGTGCTTCTTCGCCATGGGGCATGCGCTGCTGGCGGTGTTCCAGCGGGCACCCGAGTACGTGCTGGCGCTCAGCGCCGGTTTCCTGCTCACGGGGCCGTTCCTGTGCCTGGGCCTGTATGACGCCAGCCGCGCCCTGCAGATACCCGGCCAGCGACCCTCGCTGCGCGCGTCGCTCAAGGCCTGGCAGCCCACCAAGAGCACCATGGCCATCTTCGCCGGCGTGCTGCTGATCCTGGAGATGCTCTGGGGCCGTGCCGCGCTGGTGGTGTTCGCGGTCAGCTTCAACACCATGCCGGGCAAGGCCAACCTGCTGGCCATGCTGCTCGATCCGGAGAATATCGGCTTTCTGATCACCTACACGGTGGTCGGCGCCATCTTCGCCGGGCTCATTTTCGTGACCAGCGTGATCTCCATCCCGATGATCCTGGACCGACGGGTCGATGCCGTGTCGGCAGGCCTGACCAGCATCCGTGCCTGCCTGCTCAACCCGGGCGTCATGCTGCTGTGGGGCGCACTGATCACCGGCATCATCGTGCTGGCCATGCTGCCGGCCTTCCTGGGCCTGCTCATCGCCGGCCCGGTCATCGGCCACGCCACCTGGCATGCCTACCGGCATACCGTAGGGGCAGCGTCCTGATCCTGCGGCTCAGGCGGCGCTGCCTTCCTGCTCCTGGAGCAGCCGCCACATCACCTTGCCGCTGCCACTCTTGGGCAGGGCGTCGACGAACTGCACCACGCGCGGCGCCTTGTACACCGCCATGTGCTCGCGGCACCAGTCGATGATCTCCTGCTCGGTGGCCTGGCCACGCGCCTCCTGGCGCAGCACCACCACCGCCTTGACGCTTTCGCCGCGGTAGGCATCGCGCGTGCCGATGACGCAGGCCTCGGCGATGGCCGGGTGGCGGAACATGAGGGCCTCGACCTCGGCCGGCCAGACCTTGTAGCCGCTGGCATTGATCATGCGCTTGAGGCGGTCGGTGATGAAGAAATAGCCGTCCTCGTCCACCCGCCCCAGGTCGCCGGTGCGGAACCAGCGCCGGCCCTCGAATTCGACGAAGGCCGCCTCGGTGGCCTCGGGCCGCTTCCAGTAGCCCTTGAACACCGAGGGCCCGCGCACGATGATCTCACCGGCCTCGCCCGCCGGCATCTCGGTCAGGGTGTCGGGGTCGATGACGCGCGCCTCGAAGCTCATGAACGGAATGCCCAGGCATTGCTGCTTGGGCGCATCGGGCGGGTTGTTGTGCGAGGGCGCGGCGGTCTCGGTCAGGCCGTAGCCCTCGGCATAGCGCAGGCCGTACAGGTCCAGGAGCTTTTGCGCCACCGCCTGCGGCATGGCCGCGCCGCCGCCACCGATGAACTGCAGGCTGCTCAGGTCGTACCGGTCGAAACGCGGGCTGGCCAGCAGGTCGATCACCATGGTCGGGATGTTGGTCCAGTTGGTCACGCGCCAGGCCGAGATCAGCCGGCCCGCCAGCTCGCGGTCCCAGCGCGGCATGAGAACCAGGGTGGCACCGATGTACAGGCCCGCGTGCATGCCCACCACCATGCCGGTGATGTGGAACAGGGGCACCACCACCAGCGACACCGTCTCGGATGAGCTGTTGCCCCACAGGCAGCCCGCCACCGCGTTGTGCATGATGGTGGCGTGCGTGTGCATGCAGCCCTTGGGCAGGCCCGTGGTGCCGCTGGTGTAGGGCAGCACGCACAGGTCGTCCGGGCTGCGATCATGCGGGGGCGGCGCGGCGGCACAGGCCAGCGCATCCGCCCAGTCGGCCACCGTGCCGCCGGGCATGGCGGGCAGCGGATGGCGCATCAGCAGCCAGGGCTGCCAGGCCTCGGGCACCTCGGCCTGGGGCCCCATGGCGTCGTGGTAGTGCGCCACCACCAGGTGCGCGAGGCGCGGCGTCTCGGGCAAGGCGGCGTTGGCCTGCAGCAGTTCGCCCGCGAGATCGGCCGCACAGATGGCCACCTTCACGTCCGGGTCGGTGATGTAGTGCCCCAGTTCCGCCGCACGGTTCATCGGGTTGACCGGCACCACCACGGCGTTGGCACGCAGGATGGCGTAATAGGCGACGATCCACTGCGGGCAGTTCTGCATGAACAGGATCACCCGGTCGCCGGCACGCACGCCATGGGTGTGCAGATGCGCCGCCAGGCGCTCGGCCTGGTCGTGCAGTTCACGGTAGGTGGTGTGCCGGTCGAAGAACACCAGCGCCGGCTTGTCGGGGTAGCGCCGTGCACTGACCTCGAGGTTGTGCCACAGCGACGTCGCGGGCACCGTGATGCGGTGCGGCAGCCGCCTGGGCCAGAAACGGTGGTGCGGGCGCGGTTCGGGCTCGCCCGTCGTCATGTCGCTCATGCCTGTCTCCTCCGTTGGGCCCGCCATCGCATACGGCACGCGATGCCGGGCCGGAGCCAGATTACATGAGCCGCCGCCAGCGCCGAATCCGCATCAACCCCGTCTCCTGTCACGAACGGGACGATGCGGGGGCAGGTGCCGCAGGCACCCTGCGCTCAGTGCTGCAGGATCTTGTCCAGGAAGTCCTTGGTGCGCGGCTGGCGGTTCTCCGGATGGCCGAAGAACTCCTCCTTGGAGCAGTCTTCCAGGATGCGGCCGCCGACGTCGATGAAGATCACGCGGCTGGCCACCTTGCGCGCGAAACCCATCTCGTGCGTGACGCACATCATGGTCATGCCTTCCTTGGCCAGGCTGACCATGACGTCGAGCACCTCGCCCACCATCTCGGGGTCGAGCGCCGACGTGGGCTCGTCGAACAGCATCACGATGGGGTCCATCGACAGCGCGCGCGCAATCGCAACGCGCTGCTGCTGGCCACCGGAGAGCTGGCCCGGGAACTTGTCCTTGTGCGCCATCAGGCCCACGCGGTCCAGCATCTTCAGCCCGCGCGCCCTGGCCTCATCCAGGCTGCGGCCGAGCACCTTCACCTGCGCAATGGTCAGGTTCTCCGTCACCGACAGATGCGGGAAAAGTTCGAAGTGCTGGAACACCATCCCCACCTTGGAGCGCAGCTTGGGCAGGTCGGTCTTCGGATCGTTGACCTTGATGCCGTTGACGATGATCTCGCCTTTCTGGATGGGCTCCAGACCGTTGACGGTCTTGATGAGCGTGGACTTGCCCGAGCCCGACGGGCCGCAGACGACCACCACGTCGCCCTTGTCGATGCTCACGTTGCACTCGTTGAGCACCTGAACGGGCCCGTACCACTTGGACACGCCCTTGATTTCGATCATTTTTTCAGACATGAATGACTCCTGTGACGCGTCCCTGTTCAGCGGATGATGGCAATTTTCTTGTGCAGCCGCTTCACGAAATACGACAGGGAGAAGCAGATCACGAAATAGACGACGGCCGCCAGCAGATAGCTTTCGGTCGGCCGGCCGAAGTTCTTGCCGGCGGTCTCGAAGCCCTTGAGCAGGTCGTAGGCACCGATGGCATACACCAGCGAGGTGTCCTGGAACAGGATGATGGTCTGCGTCAGCAGCACCGGCAGCATGTTGCGGAACGCCTGCGGCAGGATCACCAGCCTCATGTTCTGGGCATAGGTCATGCCCAGCGCCTGGCCGGCGAAGACCTGACCGCGCGGGATCGACTGGATGCCCGCGCGCATGATCTCGCTGAAGTAGGCCGCCTCGAAGGCAATGAAGGTGATGATCGCCGAGGTCTCGGCCCCGATGGGCCGCCCGACGACGAAGGGCACCAGCAGGAAGAAGCCCAGGATCACCATCACCAGCGGGATGGAGCGCATCCCGTTGACGTAGAAGGCCGCCGGCGCATCGAGCCACTTGCGGCCGGACAGGCGCATCAGCGCCAGCAGCGTGCCGAAGAAGATGCCACCCAGCGTCGCGACCGCCGTCAGGAAGACGCTGAAGTAGAAGCCCTTGACGACGAAGTTGGAGATGACATCCCAGTTGTAGAAACCGAAGTCGAGGTTCATGTCAGACCTCCCTCCGGCCGGCGAAGGCGCCCGCGGGCGCGCGATGGACGGGGTTGCGCAGCATCATCAGTGCCCCCCTCCCGTGCCGCCGGCGGCGACGAAGCCCGGCACGCGCACCTTCTTCTCGACGAAGGCCATGATGCGGTTGATCGCCATGGCGGAGATCACGTACAGGATCACCACGCCGATGTAGATCTCCATCGGTCGCGAGGTTTCCTCGCTGGCCTGCAGGTAGAACTGCGTCAGCTCCGCGATCGACACCGCGAAGGCCACCGACGAGTTCTTGAAGATGTTCATCGACTCGCTGGTCAGCGGCGGAATGATGATCCGGTACGCCATCGGCAGGATCACGTAGCGGTAGGTCTGTGCCGTGGTGAATCCCACCGCCATGCCCGCGTAGCGCTGGCCCTTGGGCAGCGCCTGGATGCCGGCGCGCACCTGCTCGGCAATGCGGGCCGACGTGAACAGCCCCAGCGCGATCACCACGAGGATGAACGGCGAGAAACTCCGCATCGCCGGAATCAGCGCCGGCACGACGTAGTACCAGAGGAAGATCTGCACCAGCAGCGGAATGTTGCGAAACAGCTCGACCCAGGCATTGCCCAGCCGCACCAGCCAGGGGCTGTCCGGCAGCGTGCGCAGCACGCCGATGATCGAACCGACGACCAGCGCCACCAGCAGGGCGCACAGTGCCACCGACACCGTCCAGCCCCACGCCGAGAGCATCCAGTCCAGATACGTGATGTCACCACCGCTGCCGAAGCAGCCCGGCATCACCTCGCCCTCGATGGTGTCCTTGCAGTAAACCTGCCAATCCCAGTTCATCGGAACTCCTGTGTGCAATGGCCTGAGCGCCGGACCTGTGCTCTCCCGGCTGCCCAAAAACAAACGCCCGCCACGGTCTGCGGCAGGCGCTGTTCAGGCCATCATGAGCCTCAGTTCTTGACGAAGTCTTCCGCCGGCTTGTTGTTGGGGTTGGCCCAGGCAGCCCTGGTGGCTTCGGACAGCGGCAGGCCCAGCGGCGTGTTGGTGGGCGGCACGGGCTGCACCATCCACTTGTCGTACAGCTTCTCGAGCGAGCCGTCCTTGATCTGGCGTTCGATGCTGGCGTTGACCGCGTTCAGGAAGGCCGTGTCACCCTTGCGCACCATGCAGGCGATGGGCTCCACCGACAGCTCGGGGCCGACGATCGCGAAGTCCTTCGGGTTCTTGGACTTGGAGATGTTGGCCGCCAGGATGGAGGCATCCATCACGAAGGCATCGGCGCGGCCGGACTCGAGCAGCAGGAAGCTGTCGGCATGGTCCTTGCCCATGACTTCCTTGAAATCGATGCCCTGGGCGCGTTCGTTGCGGCGCAGGATCTGCACCGATGTGGTGCCGGTGGTCACCGCCACGGTCTTGCCGTTGAGGTCCTTCAGGTCCTTGATGCCCGAATTGGCCTTCACCGCCACGCGCACCACTTCCATGTAGGTGTTGTGGGCGAAGTCCACGTCCTTGGCACGGGTGCGGTTGTTGGTGGTGGAACCGCACTCCAGGTCCACCGTGCCGTTCTGCACCAGCGGGATGCGGTTTTGCGAGGTCACCAGCGTGTAGTTGATCTTGACGGGCTTGCCCACCTGCTTGGACAGGTCGTCAACGATGCGCTCTGCCATTTCGGTGTGAAAACCCACGTACTTGCCGCCGCCCAGGGTATAGGACAGGGCAGAAGAGTCACGCACCCCCAGGGAGATAGTGCCGCTGTCCTTGATCTTTTGGAGGGTATCGGCCTGAGCCACACCAACCGCCAGCGTGGCGGCCAGGACGAGCAGGGATTTCTTCATGAAAACTCCTTGTGAGAAAAAGTGAATGTCATTCTACGCAGGCCTGCGCCATCGTTGCCCGCAGGTTTTCCTGAATATGTCACGCAACGTCATGCAGGGTATGCATGGGAGCTACCCCCCAATGTCATAGCAAGCAGGTTTCGCGCCAGAAACCTCTTCTTTCAGACATGGCGAGCGCAAGGTGTCGGCACGGGGTCAACCATGCCACCCCAGGGGTGTGCTGCGGGGCACAATCGGCAGATCATGCATCCACCGATGGAGTCGTCCTCATGAAACGCCGTTCGCTCATGCTGGCACTGCCCGCGCTGGCCGCCACTGCCCACCTGCCGGCGCGACCGCAGGCCCTGCCCACACTGGAAGTCTGGAAGGACCCGAACTGCGGTTGCTGCAAGGACTGGATCGCCCACCTGGAGCAGGCCCGCTTTCGCGTGCGCAGCCACGACAGCGGCAACACGGCCGCGCGCCAGCGCCTGGGGCTTGCGCCACGCTACGCCTCGTGCCACACCGCGCTCATTGCCGGCTACGCGATCGAAGGCCACGTCCCCGCGCGCGACATCCAGCGCCTGCTGGCCGAAAGACCGGATGCGCTGGGACTGGCGGTCCCCGGCATGCCGGTCGGCAGCCCGGGCATGGACGGCCCGGTCTATGGCGGCCGCCGCGACCCGTACGACGTGCTGCTGGTGCTGCGCAACGGCGGGCATCGCGTCTACCAGTCGTATGCCTGACACCCCGCCGCCGCCCGTGTCGGCGGTTTCCGCCGGGCCCGTGATAACGTTGCCGCATGCCCACGAACATCCGCTACACCCTGCTGTCGCTGCGCGACCTGCTCGTTTCGATGGGGCCGTTCGTGCTGCTGACCATCGCGCTGCTCGCGCTGGCCTACTGGTGGCTCGATCCGACGCCGCCGCGTCGCGTCGTGCTGGCCACTGGCCCCGAACAAAGCGCCTACGACGAGTTCGGCAAGCGCTACCAGCAGGCGCTGGCGCGCTACGGCATCCAGGTGGAGCTGCTGCGCACGGAGGGCTCGTCGGACAACCTGCAATGGCTGCGCAACGGCCGCGCCGATCTGGGATTCGTGCAGGGTGGCAGCGCCGACCTGGGCTACGACGACGATGACGCCATCGTCTCCCTGGGCAGCCTGTTCGTCGAACCTCTGTGGCTGTTCTACCGTGAGGACGCCGCGCGCCGCGTCGCCCCGGACGGTGTCGTGGACAGCCTGGCCCAGCTCCAGGGCTGGCGCGTCAATGTGGGCACGGCAGGCAGCGGCGTGCCCCGCCTGTTCGGCACCCTGCTGGACGCCAACCGGATCGAGCGTGACAGCCTGCACCTGTCCGAGCTGGCCCAGACGCCGGCGACGGTGGCGTTCCTGGAGGGCGGGCTCGACGCCCTGGTGTTCGCCTCGGCGCCGGAATCGCTGATCGTGCAGATGCTGCTGCAGACACCGGGCGTACGGCTGATGAACTTTGCCCAGAGCGAGGCCTATGCGCGCCGCTTCGGCTACCTGACACCGGTGGTCCTGCCCCAGGGCGTGGTCGACCTGGCGGCCAACCAGCCCGAGCGGGACATGCGTCTGGTCGCCTCCACCACCAGCCTGCTGGCGGGTGCCGACACCCACCCGGCCATTCTGCAGTTGTTCGCCCAGTCCGCCGTCGGGCTGCACGGTGGTGCGAGCTGGTTCAACCGCGCCCGGCAGTACCCCAACCTGGAGCATGGCGAGGTGCCCCTGTCACCCGAGGCCGTGCGCGCCATCCAGAACGGCCCACCCTTCCTGCAGCGCTACCTGCCGTTCTGGCTGGCCAACCTGATCGAGCGCATGTGGCTCGCCATGGGTCTGATCATCGCGCTGGCGCTGCCGCTGTCGCGCATCGTGCCGCCGCTGTACACCTTCCGCATCCGCTCGCGCGTGTTCCGCTGGTATGCCGAGCTGCGCGGCATTGAGCAGGACTACGACAACGATCCCCGCCACCGCCCCGAGTTGCTCGCGGCGCTCGATGCCCTCGACACCAAGGCGCAGAAAGTGGTCCTGCCGCTGGCGTACACCGACGAACTGTATGCGCTGCGTGCCAACATCGATCTGGTGCGCAAGAAGCTTCAGCGCGCGCCAGGCGATCCGGCGGCCTGACGGGCCACGTCAGGCCTTCAGGCTGTTGATCCAGGCCTGGCGGGCCACGGCGTCGAGCGCGTCGTCCACCATGCCGTGCTGCGCCACCACGCGCAGACGACCCGACTCCAGGGTATGGATCAGCCCGCGCTGGGTCAGCGATACCGAACGGCCGTCGGCAGAATTGAACAGGAACATGGTGCCGTGCGGACTGGCCCAGGTCAGCTGGCACCGCAGCGCGCCCTCGTCCCGCCACAGGTCCACCCAGGTGCCCACCTCCAGCGGCAGCCTGGAGCGGCCGGCGTTTTCCTGCTGGATGTCGTGCCAGTCACGCTGCAATGGCTGGGTGTTCTCGAAGGCCGGCTGCGTCGGTACAACACCCAGATCGTCGATGAAGCCGGTGTCCTTGGCCTCGGCCGGACGCAACCAGGCGTCGTCTTCGTCGGGCTCGAAGCGGCTGGGCTCGCTTTCCGTCAGCGGTTGCTGGGCCTTGTAGGCGGCCTCGTGCAGCCCCATCAGCGCCTGAAAGAACGTTTCGGCCTGGGCCTGCGGGTAGTCGATGCTGGCCAGCCCCTCGCGCAAGGTGCGCAGCAACTGGGGAATGAGCTTGACCAGGCGCGGCCGGTTGCGGCTGGCCAGCGCCAGCTGGCTGGACCACAGCAGGTCGGGCAGGATCGCCATGTAGCGCATCGCCGGCGCATCGCCCGGCATGTCCAGGCCGGTCGCGCTCGCCTCCAGCCGGGCTTGCGCCACCACCTGGGACCAGGGGCCGGTCAGGAAGCGCCGCACCACGCCCGGAGCCCGGGCGAAATCGTTGCGCGCCTCGATTTCGGTCGCCACGCGCTGGGCCAGCAGGTTCCTCTGCTCGACCTTCACCAGTGTCTGCACGGCGATGCCACGGGCCGGTGTGCGCGTCGGGCTGGCCACCTGGCCCAGACGCATCAACTGCTGCTCCAGCCGGCTCGCGAGGTCCGGCCCCTCCTGCTGCAGCACCTTCACACTCTGCCGCACCAATTTCGCGTAGTCCGAAAAACCCTCATCCTGCTCGCTGGTGAACGCCAGCCCGCGCTCGGTGATCGTCTCCAGCAGACGGCGCGCCGGATTCTGCCGGTCGGCGAAGAAACGCGGCTCGTCACGCGCCATCCGCAGCAGGGTGGGCTTGAGGCTGCCCAGCATGGCCCGCACCTTCGGCAACAGGCGCACGTCCTCGGTGATGTTGCGCAGCATCAGCGTCACGACCTCGGCGGCCAGCGAGTTCACCATCTCGGCCCCGGCACCGGCATGACCCGTGCCTGTCGCCGGGTTGTCCTTCTCATCCAGGTTGCCCACCAGCAAACGGTGCAAATGGTCGAGCGTCAGCAGACCCTGCTCGCCCTGTGGAGCCGACGGGGCACGTCGCGGCGCACCTGCCGCGCGCGACGACACCGACTTGGTCATGGCCGTCTGCGTCACCACATAGCCGGCGGGCTGCACCCCCTGGCGGGACAGCCACGCGGACAGGTCGCGATACAGTTGCTGAATCTCCTGCCCGAGGACGACCGCGCCGCCGTGCAGCCAGCTCGACCGGATGGCGGGATCGACATGCAGCGTCTCCAGCGCACGCATCAGCGTCTGCACGATCACTTCGGGCCGCAAGGGGTTCGCGTCGGCCCGGACAATCGCCTGTCCCTGCGCACCGCACAGCAGCGAATTGAACGCCACCAGCTCTTCGTCGACCGCCATTTTCACGATCTGCAGGACCCGCCCCTGCTCGACTTTCTCGTGCACCTGGTCGTCGTCCATCAGTTCCAGATCGTCCAGACTCAGCCGGTCCAGCGACATGGGCCGCTGCATGGTCGCCCCCTGTGGCCCGCCGTCGTGCGAGGGCAGGCTCTGGGCCAGGGTTTCGATGAAGCGGGCCGCAATCAGGTCGCCAAAGGACTCCAGTGCCTTGCGCGCCGTGTGGTAAGTGTGCTTGTCCTGGGCATTGACCGCGGTGACCTCGTTCGAACGCAGGTTCTGCGACAACCCGGCCAGCCAGCGCGGCACCCATTCCTGCGAGCGCACCAGCGCTTCCTGCAGACAGACATCGTAGACGGAGTTCGAAACGGAGGACATGGGTATCGGGCGGCCTTCAATCATCACGAGACCGTCCGGATTGTGGGGCGAAAAGCACTTGACCGCTACCCGGCGATCCCCGGGAGCCCCCCATTTTCAGCGCCGTGCCAACAGGTCGGCCCAGCCGGCCAGGCCCAGCTCGCGCATGGTGCGGATGTTCCGCTCGACGATCACCTGCGCATCGCCCCCCTCGGTGGCCACCGCCTTTTCCACGCTGGCCTCGCGCAGCAGGTGCAGCGTCGGATAGGGTGAGCGGTTGGTGCAGTGCCCCGGGTCGTCTTCGGGCTCACCCTCGAACAGGAACTGCGGGTGAAAGCTGGCCACCTGGATCACGCCATCGAGCCCATGCTCGGTCACCACGTCGTCGACCACGTTCAGGAAGTCGTTGAAGACGAAAAAGTCGGGGAACAAGGTCGGGTGCACCAGCAGCGTGGTGTCGATCTCCTCGGCCGGCGTACCCGCCAGCAGTTCCAGCTCGCGGTCCAGTTCGTCCAGGAAGGCATCCAGATGCCGTGCCCGGCTCACGACGATGCGCACCTGGTTCTTCACATAGACCGCGCGCGCAAACGGGCACAGGTTGAGCCCGATCACCGCCTTCTCGATCCAGTGGCGGGTGTCTGCGAGAACGGTGGCGTCATCAGTCATGGGCATGGGAGCGGCGGCAGCCACAGAAGAGATACGAAACCGTCAATGGTAGCGACATCACCCGACGGCCCGGCCATCTCGACCCGAAGCCGGTTGGCGCACACGGGATCGAACCGCCAGATGCTGCTCGGCAGCCTCACGCAGCGGGCACGTTGACGCGACACGCGCCACCAGGGCTTCGCGCAGCGACTGCAGCGCAGCAATCCTCTCATCGATGCGCCGGATCTTCTCCTGAAGAACACGGTCGATTTCCGGCGCCGGCTCGTCCATCTGCCACAGCAGGGGCAGCCGATCGCCGATTTCAGCCAGGCTGAATCCCAGGCCCTGCGCCGTGCGGATGTAGCGCACCAGCGACACGGTTTCCGGAGGGAAGCGGCGATACCCATTGGACATGCGCCGGGAACGCACCAGCCCTTGCTTCTCATAGAAGCGCAAGGTCTCGCGGGTGACCCCGCTCGCCGCGGCCAGTTCACCGATCAGCATGCCCGCTCCCGGCAGGAAAAGGAAAAGGGAAAAGTGCTTGACCTTGAAGCGTACTTCATCCCTGACATTGTGAACGTCATCCCCTCTGAGCGCGCCATCATGAAACCCACGACCTATCTTCGAATCGTCCGCAGCAGCGCCTGGTACGACCTGCTGGTAACGTGGCCGTTCGCCACGCCATGGACCTTTGGCTGGCTGTACGACCAACTGGCCCGGCTCGCCAGCACGGCTGGCATTCCTGGCGTCACGCCGCCGCTGGATGCCATGCACCTGCTGCTGGCGAACTTGCTGGGCTCGGCTGTCATCGCCTGGTCGCTGGCTCGCATGCTTTCTCCGAGCATCCGGCTGGGACGGCTGGATGCCATGGCGCGATGGCTGTTCCTGTGCTGGCAGATCGTCGCGGTGTCCGCGGGTGCCAATGCCATCATATTGCTGTTCAGCAGCATGGAGCTGCTCTTCGGCATCCTGCAGTCATTGCCGGTCCGGCCCGGCATCCCGGACAACCGCCGGGACGCCTGAGCGGCGAAATCAGTCGGTCGCCTGTTGCCCGGCCCGGCCCGCCATGCAGGCCGGGCAACTGATCTGACCCGTGCGCAGGTGGTACCGGACCGTCGTGCCATTGGGCACTTCGGCGCCGCAATGGTCGCACAGAGAGGCTTCACCCAGCACCTCCAGCGCAAACCCCTCGGTCCGGACGAGCGTATCGCCCACCTTGCGGGGCCACGCCTTGTCCTTGACGATGTCGGCGCGGTAGTATTCCTCGAAGCGGGTCCAGCGCTGGATCTGGCCCTCGCTCAGGCCATGCTCACGCAAGGTCTGCACCATCAGGCGCTGGCGGTGGTCGAACAGGGCATGGGGAATGACCATCCAGTGGTGCGCGTTGCGCGGCGCGTCTCCCCAATAGACCTTGGCGCCGGTCATGCGCTGCTGCAGGAAACTGTACTGCTTGCCGGCTGCCCGATCGGGCGTGACACCATGGAAAAACGGCGCAAGCAGGGGGTCGGCATACACCTTGGCGTAGAAAGCGTCGAGCACCTGCCGTACGCGCCGACCCTGATCCAGCTCGTCCCACAGCGCCGGGTCGGTGGTCGGCGCTGTGGTTTGCTCGGGCAGGTCGTCGTAATCGGGCGTGAACGGACCACGCACCTCGAACACCCCCCCGAACTCGGCGCCCGGCGCGAACACGTCGGGCACCGTCTCGCCCTCGCCCAGCACCCAGCGCGCTTCCATCACCACGGCCTCGGCGGGATCGCTGCTGAGCATGAGCACCGGCTCGTTGGCCTGCGCCGCGCCGTTGACCAGCCTGAGGGTCTGGCCCATGCGGTACTCGAGCTTTTGCGATGGCTCGAAGACAATGCGCAACGACCCGCTCTCATGGCCATCCACCTCGACCAGCATGCAGCTCGTCACCATGTCCTGCGCCCGCTTCGGCCCCAGGCGCATCGGGCCCGTGGGCGTGCACCGGCAGGGCAGGAAATAGCCCAGCGATCTGAGTCGCTCGGGCAGCGCGCGCCGGGCCACGTCGGGCACCTCGCCCTCCAGGCAATGCAGCATGCAGGTGTGGCACGAACCACCCTTGCAGGAAAACGCCACGTCCGCGCCCACGCGCAGCAAGGCATCGAGCACGGTCTCGCCCTCGAAGGGCGAAACCACCTTGTCCTGGAAAACAATATCGCGTGTCATGTCATCGTCCACGCCGCGCCTGCGGGCAAGGGCACCGCCGGGGCGGGAATGGCGGGTACCGCCTCCTGGAGAGCGTGACGCCGGAGGCGGCGCGGGAGTGCCTTATTTCAGGGACTTGAAGCGCGCGCGCTTGGGCCGCGCGCCCTCTTCGCCCAGGCGCCTCTTCTTGTCGGCTTCGTACTCGGTGAAGTTGCCGTCGTAGAAGTACCACTGGCTGTCGCCCTCGTAGGCCAGGATGTGGGTGCAGATGCGGTCGAGGAACCAGCGGTCGTGCGAGATCACCATGGCCGAGCCGGCAAACTCCAGCAGCGCCTCTTCCAGCGCGCGCAGGGTTTCCACGTCGAGGTCGTTCGAGGGCTCGTCGAGCATCAGCACGTTGCCCCCCTGGGCCAGGGTCTTGGCCAGGTGCAGGCGACCGCGCTCACCACCCGAGAGATTTTTCACCAGCTTTTGCTGGTCGTTGCCCTTGAAGTTGAAGCGGCCGATGTAGGCCCGGCTGGGCATGACGAACTTGCCGACGGTGATGTTGTCCAGCCCGCCGGAGACGTCTTCCCACACGGTCTTGTCACCGTCGAGCGATTCGCGGCTCTGGTCCACGAAGGCCAGCTTGGCGGTCTGGCCGATGACGATCTCGCCGCTGTCGGGCTGCTCGACACCCTGGATCATGCGGAACAGCGTGGATTTGCCCGCGCCGTTGGGGCCGATGATGCCGACGATGGCACCGGCCGGCACCTTGAAGCTCAGGTTGTCGATCAGCACGCGGTCGCCGAAGGACTTGGTCACGCCGTTGAACTCGATCACCTGCGCGCCCAGGCGCTCGGCCACGGGGATGAAAATCTCGTTGGTCTCGTTGCGCTTCTGGTATTCGACGTCGCTCAGCTCCTCGAAGCGGGCCAGGCGCGCCTTGCTCTTGGCCTGGCGGCCCTTGGCGTTGGAGCGCACCCACTTGAGTTCCTCCTTCATGGCCTTGGCGCGGGCGTCCTCGCTCTTTTGCTCCTGCTCCAGGCGCTTTTCCTTCTGGTCGAGCCAGTCGGTGTAGTTGCCCTTGTAGGGGATGCCATGGCCACGGTCGAGTTCGAGAATCCACTCGGCAGCGTTGTCCAGGAAGTAGCGGTCGTGGGTGATGGCCACCACGGTGCCCGGGAAGCGCTGCAGGAATTGCTCCAGCCAGTGCACACTCTCGGCGTCCAGGTGGTTGGTCGGCTCGTCCAGCAGCAGCATGTCGGGCTTGGACAGCAGCAGACGGCACAGGGCCACGCGGCGCTTCTCGCCACCGGACAGGTTCTTGATGACGGCATCCCAGGGCGGCAGGTTCAGCGCATCGGCGGCCAGCTCCAGTTGCAGGTCGGAGTTCTCGGAACCGCTGGCGGCGATGATGGCTTCCAGCTCCGCCTGCTCGGCGGCCAGGGCATCGAAATCGGCATCGGGCTCGGCATAGGCGGCATACACCTCATCCAGGCGTGCCTTGGCCTTGAGCGCACCACCGATGCCCTCCTCCACCGCCTGGCGCACGGTCTGTTCGGGGTCGAGCTGCGGCTCCTGCGGCAGGTAGCCGATCCGGATGCCCGGCATCGGGATGGCTTCGCCCTCGATCTCCTTGTCCACGCCGGCCATGATCTTGAGCAGGGTGGACTTGCCCGAGCCGTTGAGGCCGAGCACGCCGATCTTGGCGCCGGGGAAGAAGCTGAGCGAAATGTCTTTCAAGATCTGCCGCTTGGGCGGCACGGTCTTGGAGACGCGGTTCATGGAGAAAACGTATTGGGCCATGGTTTCCAGCAGTACGGGAAGGCGGCCGGCAAAACCGGTCCATCTTCACCTGGTGAAGAAGCAATCGAACGAGGGGGAAGAGGCGGCAATCGCCCGCATCAGGGGGGCGACAGTGGATCGCCAACCCCATCATTATCCCGCGAGGAAGGATCCGGCGGTCTGAGCACGGCCTGAATGGCCGGTGGCAGCATCGATTCGCGCAGCCAGGGCGGCACCTCGACCGGGTCGAACCAACAGGCGTGGCGAGCCGCCATCCACAGGCCGCGCAGCCAGCGGTGCAGCCCCGCACGGCTGAACTGCAGCACCCGGTCTTCCCCATCCTCCAGCGCCAGATGCACGGTGCACACGCCATCCGGATGCAAGGTGGCGTGCAGCCCGGTGCACAACACATAGGAGGCCTCACGCGAGACCGCACGCGATTCCTCACCCAAGCGGATGGGAACGTCGGCGGGCGCCGTCGGCAGCCCCCCGCCACTGTCTTCGTTGAACGCCAGCTGGTGCTCGATCCGCGCCCGTGTGGACGCATCCGCGCCTGCCATTGCCCCGGGGGTGCTGACCTCCAGTTGATGCGCCATACCCACCAGCAGGTGGGCCGCGATGCGCCGCGTCAACCAGACACGCCGGGGTTCATCGCCCAGGCTCAGCCAGACACGATCCGCCGAATCGAGGTAACCGAAGGTGGTGGTCAACATGGCGCCATTCCAACATTTGCGCGACTTTCTGGCCATCCCCGCGCCAAAGTCCCGCCAAATCCGTGCGACAATACGGGCGTCCGTTTCTTCAGTCAGGAACGGCGGCCCATCGAGGCATCCATCGCTGGCGCATCGCCGCAGGTGATCGGACACCCGTGAATCCCATCAACCCGGACTGGTCGGCGGCCCCTGCGGCTGCCGTGAAGGTTGATGCTCTGCGCCCCGCAGTGGCGCCCCATCTTGACATGAACTTTGAAGAACTGAAACTGGTTCCGGCCATCGTGCAGGCCGTGCGCGAGCAAGGCTACGAGCACCCCACCCCCATCCAGGCCGAGGCCATCCCGGCCGTGCTCGCGGGCCGCGACCTGCTGGCCGGCGCCCAGACCGGCACCGGCAAGACGGCCGCCTTCACCCTGCCCATGCTGCAACGCCTGTCGCAGGGCGAGCGGGCCACGAGCCAGTTCGGCGGCATCGGCATCCGCGCCCTGGTGCTGACCCCCACGCGCGAGCTCGCCGCCCAGGTCGAAGAATCGGTGCGTACCTACGGCAAGCACCTGGGGCTGACCTCCACCGTCATCTTCGGTGGCGTGGGCATGAACCCGCAGATCAACGCCATGAAGAAGGGCGTCGACATCCTGGTCGCCACCCCCGGACGCCTGCTGGACCTGCAACAGCAAGGCCACATGGACCTGTCCACGGTGCAGATCCTGGTGCTCGACGAGGCCGACCGCATGCTCGACATGGGCTTCATCCATGACGTGCGCAAGGTGCTGGCCCTGCTGCCGGGCGACAAGCAAAGCCTGCTGTTCTCGGCCACCTTCAGCGACGACATCCGCGAACTGGCCAATGGCCTGCTGCACGATCCGCTGCACATCCAGGTCACGCCGCCCAATACCACGGTACAGCGCATCACCCAGGTGATCCACCCCGTGGGTCGCGACAAGAAGAAGGCCCTGCTGGTGCACATCATCCAGCAGCACGACTGGAGCCAGGTACTGGTCTTCACGCGAACGAAGTTCGGTGCCAACAACGTGGCCGACTACCTGACGAAGAACGGCATCAAGGCCATGGCGCTGCACGGCAACAAGAGCCAGGGTGCACGCACGCAGGCACTGGCCGGCTTCAAGAGTGGTGAAATCCGCGCCCTGGTCGCCACCGACATCGCCGCACGCGGCATCGACATCGACGACCTGCCGCACGTCGTCAACTACGAGATCCCCAACATCCCCGAGGACTACGTGCATCGCATCGGCCGCACCGGCCGTGCCGGGCGCGAGGGACAGGCCGTCAACCTCGTCTGCCTGGACGAGGAAGGCTTCATGATGGAGATCGAGCGCTTCACCAAGCAGCAGATTCCCGTGCAGATCTTCCCGGAATTCATGCCCGATGCCGGCGAGAAAGCCGAGCCCATCGCGATGGGCCGCCAGACCCTGTGGGGTGGCGCCGGCAAGCCGCCGAGCCGGGAGGCCATGGCGGCGGCGGCCAAGGCCGCACGCCAGGAGATGATGCAGCGCATCCGTGAGAAGAAGGCCGGCGAGGGCCAAGGCAGGGCACGGGGCAAGGACACCCGTCCACCGGCGCGCAACGGCGCCGACGCGCCGATGGCGGCCCGGCAGTCCGACCATGCCGACATCGGGGAACCCCGTCCGCAGGGCCAGCAAGCACAGGACCGGGCCGAAGGCGACGGCCGCTCGCGCCGCCGCCGTCGGCGCGGTGGCAGCGCCCAGTCACAGCAAGGGCCACGCCAGGAGCGTATGCCGCGCTTCGATGGTGAGCAGGACGAGCGCCCCGAGCGCCAGCCCGGCCCCAACGCCCATCTGGGCCAGTTGCGCATCCGCGACCCCAAACCCCGCACCCCGGCACCCGGCGGCCAGCCGGATCCGCTGCGCACCAGCATCGATGCCATGCGCACTGGCAACCGCCACAAGAACAAGGCTGGCAACAAGCAGCGCGGTGGCGGCATGGGCGGCGGTGGCGCCGACCCGCTGCGCACGAGTTTCGGCCGGATCCGCTAAGAGGCGACCACCGGCGCCCGCTGGTCGTCGCCCCCGCGCAGACGCAGCCCCGGGATATGACAGGATAGGGACCATGCGTCTGCTGCTTGTCGAAGATGACGCCATGCTCGGCTCCGGCATGGAGCGTGCCCTGCGCCTGGCAGGCTTCACGGTGGACCGTGTGGCCGATGGCGGGCACGCCCTGCGGGCCGTCCAGGCGCAAGGCTATGACGCCATCTTGCTGGACCTCGGCCTGCCCAAGGTCGACGGCCTGCAGGTCCTGCGCACCATGCGCGGGCAAGGCATCGAAACACCGGTGCTGCTCATCACCGCCCGCAACGCGATACAGGACCGGGTCGCCGGTCTCAACGCCGGCGCAGACGACTATCTGTGCAAACCCTTCGACCTGGACGAACTGACGGCCCGCATTCATGCTGTCACGCGACGCCGTGCCGGCCGGGCCAGTCCGGTGCTGCAACTGGGCCGGCTGAGGCTGGATCCGATTGCGCGCCAGGCCTGTCTGGGTGAGCGTGTGTTGCCACTGTCGCCCAGGGAGTTCGACCTGCTGGAGCTGCTGCTGCGCCAGCCAGGCGCGGTGATGTCGATCGAAGCCCTCGAGACACACCTGTATGCCTGGGACAAGGATGTGAACAGCAACGCCGTTGCGGTCCACCTGCACCATCTGCGGCGCAAGCTGGGCGAGCCCTGGATCGTCAATGTCCGGGGCGTCGGTTACAAGCTGATCGATCCGTCGTGAAGTCCATCCGCTCGCACCTGCTGACTTTGCAGGCGTCGGCCTTGCTGATCACGGCGCTGGTCGTCAGCCTGATGACATTCCGGCTCGCATGGAACGGCTTCAACAACGTGCGCGACCTGGGGCTGGAGCAGATCGCCGCCACCGTGCTGCGCCACGACACCTCGCTCGACGGTGAACCGTTCGCAGCGTCCGGGTCTGCCCCGCAGGGGCAACCGGATGAGGACGAGGACCATTTCGTCAGCCAGATCTGGACCCGGGACGGACAGCTGCTGTTTTCGTCATTGCCCCAGGTCGGCCCCCCCCTGCAAAGTGTGGGGCACCACATCGTGACCTGGCAGGGCCAGAGCTGGCGCGTTTTTGCCGTCGACGAGGACGATCGCGTGGTCCAGGTCGCCGTCACCACCGCCATCCGGCGGCAGCACTTCTATGACCTGGTGCGCTGGCTGACACTGCCATTGCTGCTGCTGGTGCTCCTGCTCGG
>NZ_JAQVEJ010000076.1 GCF_028698005.1 Hydrogenophaga sp. | reverse complement strand
CTGTTCGGCATGAACGTCGGCGGCATCCCGCTGGCCGACCATCCGCATGGCTTTTGGGTGCTTGTGGGCGTCATTGCCGCCTTCAGCGCCCTTGCGGCCTGGCTGGCGTTTCGGAACAAGCGCTGAGGGGCTCAGGTGGGTCAGGGGTCTCAGGCGGAAACTTGTCGAGCCCGATAAAGCATGTCCAGCGTGATATGGCGGACCTCGAGCTTGCTTTGCTCGATGTGCGCACGCAGGAGGCGCTGGGCTTCTTGGGCGCGTCGGCGGACGATGGCCCGCAAGATTGCAGCATGCTCTGCGTAGGTGGCTTCTATTCGGCTGGATTTGGTGAAGTCCAGCCTGCGTATGATGCGGATGCGGTCGGTGATTTCGCCATGCACGCGCACCATCTCGCGGTTGCAGCTGCCTTCCACCAGGCTGTGATGAAAGGCTTCGTCTAGGTCACGTACTGCGGCGGGGGTGTCCAGGCGCTGGCTGGCCGGAACTTCCCAGCGAGCCGTCAGACTGTCCAGGCTGGCGCGATCCAGGCTTTCGCACAGACGGCCCACTGCGTGGCATTCCAGCAGGATGCGCAGATCGTAGAGCTCGTCGAACTTGTCGAAGTCCAACGGCGCTACCTGCCAGCCCAGCTTGGGAAAGACCCGCAGAAAGCCCTCACGCTGCAGGCGCTGCAGGGCCTGGCGCAAAGGAGTGCGGCTGACCTGCACGTGCTCGGTCAGCTCCGTCTCGCTGAAACGGTCTCCCGGCATCAGGCGGAAGTCGAAGATCAGGCCCTTGATGCGGTCGTAGGCCTGGTCGGCCAGCGTGGGACGCGCTTTATTGCTGGCCGTCGGGGCGAGGCTGGAGGCTGGGGCGAACGGCAGGCGCGGCTTCATCGGGGCGTCATCATACGAAACAGGACAGTGGTTCAGGCGCTCTTCCAAGGGATCATGCTCACATGGGCGCTGACGATGCGCCAGCCTTCTGGCAGGCGTGCCCAGACTTGAGTCTGGAAGCCCCGCAGTGTGGTGTCGCTGCGCACAAACTCCACCTGCGCTACCGCATGGTCTGGCCCGAAGGCATGGAGGCGCAGATGCTCTAGGCGGCGGGTGAAGTTTGGCGCCGGTGTGGCCTGGCGGTAGGCCACCAGTTCGGCATGGCCCCACTGGCGGTCGGCGACGCCGTAGCGGGTGGTGCGTGGGTTGTTCCAAAAGAAGGCGTTGAGGGTTTCGACATCGTTGCTCATCAGCGCACGCTCGTAGGCGTGAAAGGCGGCTTCCACCTCGCCCAGTATTTCGGGCAGGTCGATTTGTTCGTTTCTGAGTGGCATGGTCGTTTTGGCAAAGGGTCAGCCGAGGTTGGCCAGGTAGGCGCGCCAGCCGCCGTGGGCGCTGATGTCCGGCGCGTCAGCCAGGGCAGCGCCTTCGCAAATGAAGCCCTTGACCCAACTGCCGTCAAACAGCTCCACGGAACCCAGGCCCAGGGGCGGCGGAATCAATGCCAGGAAGGAACCCACCCGGTACAGCGGCATCTCATAGACCTCCACTTCGATGGCATGGCCAGCTTCGCCAGGGGCCACCCGGGCCAGGCCGGGCTTGGGTGGCGTAGTGCCTGGCAGGGCGTGCAGGCGGTAGGCTGGTGCAGTGCGGGTGCGGTACCGCAGGCGGCAGCCCCGTTCCGTGAGTTGATGGTGCAGTGGCAGCCCCTGCAGATGGGCACCGACCACTGCCAGCTTCAGGGTGGGGGCGGCGTTCAAGCTGCGCCGCAAGGCATAGTCTTCGTTGCGAGCAGGCCGCAGTCGCGCTCCGAGAAAGGCACCAGGCTCAGCCAGCCGGGCCGCTTCCCAGTGCTGACCCCACTGCGTCAGGGCCGCATCGGCGCCGCCCGGGCCGATCAGGGTGATGCCGAAGGGCAGGCCGGCGGTGGTGAAGCTACTGGGCAGAGCCAGGGCCGACCAGCCCAACAGGTTGACGAAGTTGGTGTAGCGGCCCAGTGCGCTGTTGCGCGCGATGGGTTCGGCTGCCACCTCGGCCCGCGTCGGGTGGGTGGGGGCCGTAGGCACCAGCAGGGCGTCCAGCCCCTCCCACAGCGGTGCCACCGCGCGGGCCAGGGTTTCGAGCTGGTAGTGGCCTTCGAAGACCTGGGCGGCATCGAAGCGGCGCGCTTGCAGGATGAGTTCGCGCACCACCGGGTCCAAGGCCGCAGGCTGGCGTTCTATCAGCTCGCGGATGGCGGCGTAGCGTTCGGCGATCCAGGGCCCGTCATACAGCAGGTTGGCCACGGCGAACAGCGGCTCGAAGTCCACCGGCACCAGTTCGGCACCCAGGGCTTGGGCGCGGGCCAGGGCAGACTTCCATGCAGCGGGGTAGCCCAGGGCCGCGTCCAACCCGGTAGCGTCGGGTATGCCGATGCGCGGACGCTCGGGCAGCCAGGCCGGCTGCAGCACCGGGTGGGGAAGGGGCGAGCCGGCATCCGGCCCGTCAATGACCGCCGCCACTTCTGCGGCATCGCCCAGGGTCAGGGCGAAGACGCTAACCACGTCCAGCGTACGGCAAGCCGGCACCACGCCCTGCATGCCTATGCGGTGGGGTGTGGGCTTGAGACCTACGATGTGGTTGTAGCCGGCCGGCACGCGGCCTGAGCCGGCGGTGTCCGTGCCCAGCGCAAAGGGCACCAGACCACGTGCGACGATTGAGGCCGAGCCCGAACTGGAACCGCCGCTGACGTAAGCGGGATCGAAGGTGTTGGGTACCTCGCCATAGGGCGAGCGGGTGCCGACCAAGCCGGTGGCGAACTGGTCCAGATTGGTCTTGCCCACCAGCACTGCACCAGCTGCACATAGGCGGGCCACTACGGTGGCATCGGCATCGGCCGTGTGGGCGAAGGCAGGGCAGGCTGCGGTGGTGGTCCATCCGGCTGCATCGATATTGTCCTTCACCGCGAACGGAATTCCCCAGAGCGGCGCCTGCGCTGGGTCCAGGCTGTCCAGGCGGGCCAGTTCGGCGGCCAGGCTGGTGGCGTCCAGCCGGCTGATCCAGGCGGGGTCGTCGGGCGCAAGGCGGGCCAGCAGCGCGCCCAGCAGGATGGCGGGCTGGGCGCCGGCTGCGTAGGCGCCACGCCAGTCGGCCAGGGTCACGGGGATATTCATGCGTAAAGACTTTCGATCAACGGCGCGGCCAGGCTGGTCCAGCCAACGATGGCACCCTGGGCGCGGATCATTTCCAGGGTGGCCTGCTTGAATTCGGGGAAGTAGCTGGCGGTGCAATCCTCGACCAGCAGGCAGTCGTAGCCACGGTCGTTGGCTTCGCGCATCGAGGTCTGCACGCAGACCTCGGTGGTCACCCCCATGAACGCCAGGTGGGTGATCCCGCAGCCTTGCAGCAGGGCGTGCAGGGGGGTGGCGTAGAAGGCGCCCTTGCCAGGTTTGTCGATAACGAATTCACCCAGCCGCGGGGCCAGTTGGGGAATGATCTGGTTGCCCGGCTCGCCCGCGATCAAGATCCGGCCCATGGGCCCTTCATCGCCGATACGCAGCTGGGGTTTACCGCGCTGGCGCTTGGCCTGGGGGCAGTCGGACAGATCCGGCGCATGCGCCTCACGGGTGTGCACCACCAGCCCGCCGGCCTGGCGCCAGGCAGAGAGCACCGCCTGGCAGGTGGGGATGATGGATTGCAGCTTCGCCACGTCATTGCCGAGGCTTGCGCCAAAGCCGCCGGGCTCGACGAAGTCGCGCTGCATGTCGATGATGACCAAGGCGGTGTGAGGCAGCTCGTAGGCAAAGGCAAAGGGCTGGGCATTCAGGATGCGAGGGGGAGGTTTCATGCGGCCTCCCGGTCGGCAGGGATCGTGCGCGCAGCGTGCCCGCCACCCATCTGGCTACCCATGTGGCCACCCATGTGGCCACCCATGTGGCCACCCATGTGGCCACCCAGAGTCTGTCTGTCGGCTGCGGCGGCCGGCATGTCCAGCACGATCTGGCCTTCGCTCATCACCACGATGCGGTCGGCCAGCGCCAGCAACTCGTCCAGGTCCTCGCTGACCAGCAACAGCGCGCAGCCGCGCGCACGGGCCGCGCGCAGGCGCGCGTGGATGTCGGCCACCGCGGCGAAATCCAGGCCGAACACCGGGTTGGACACCAGTAGCAGTCGGGGCTCGCCGGCCAGTTCGCGGGCCAGCACGGCGCGCTGCACGTTGCCGCCCGAAAGGCTGCGAATCGGTGCGCGCTCGCCCTGGGTCTTGACGCCATACTCGGCGATCCAGGCTCGGGCCTGGGCACGCAGGCGACCGCCCAGGCGCCAGCCGCCGCGCGAGAAGGGCGCCTGGTCGAAGTTGCGCAGCCCCATGTTGTCGGCCACGCTCAGCGCGCCCACGCAGGCGTTGCGCAGCGGCTCCTCCGGCATGGCGCGCACGCCCAGGCGCTGGTTCTCGGCGCGGGTGGCTGCAAAAGGCTGGCCGGCCACGTGCACGCTGCCGGATTCGCGGGCGCGCTGGCCCACCAGTGCCTCCATCAGCTCGCGCTGGCCGTTCCCGGAAACGCCAGCCACACCTACGATTTCTCCGGCGCGCACGGACAGGTTCAGGTCGCGCACTGCACTCTCGCCCCGGTCGCCGCGCACGGTGAGGCCGCGGACGTCGAGTTGCACCTCGCCTGGAGTGTGTGGCGCCAGCTCAGCCTCCGGGCGGGTGGCCAGCTCCTCGCGGACTTCCTCTGGCCCGGCCTCGCGGCCCACCATGGCCTCGGCCAGCGCCTCGGGCGTGGTGTCGGCCACGGCGCCGCTGTGCACCAGGCGGCCGCGGCGCAGCACGCTCACGTCGTCGGCATAGGCGCTCACCTCGCGGAACTTGTGGGTGATCATCAGCACCGAGCAGTTACCTGCATGGGCGCGCGCGCGCAACGCGCCCAGCACCTCGTCGGCTTCCTGTGGCGTGAGCACCGAAGTGGGCTCGTCGAGGATCAGCAAGCGCGGCTTCAAGAAGAGCTGCTTGAGTATCTCCAGCTTCTGCTTTTCGCCTGCCGAGAGGTCCATCGGTGTGGCATCCAGATCCAGCCGGAATGGAGTGGTCTTCAAAAAAGCGTCCAGCTCCGCGCGTACCCGCTTCCAGGGTACGACGGCCGGCAGGCGACCACGTGCCAGCAGCAGGTTTTCGGCCACCGTCATGCCCGGAACTACGGTGAAGTGCTGATAGACCATGCCGATGCCCAGGTCGCGGGCCACGACGGGCGAGTTGATGGCCTGCTCGCGCCCACCCACCAGCACCGCGCCGTCGTCGGGCTGGTAGTAGCCCACCACGCACTTGACGAGGGTGCTCTTGCCGGCACCGTTCTCCCCCAGCAGGGCGTGCACGGTGCCCGGGCGCACGCTGAGCGAGACATCGCCCAGCGCGGTGAAGCTGCCGAAGTGCTTGCTCAGGCGGTAGGTTTCGAGTTGGACGGCATTCATGCTTGCATCTCCCGGCGGAAGACTTCGAGGGTGTGGGCCTTCACGCGCACGAACTCGGGGTCCGACACCGCCTCGGGCGTGCGCGGCCGCGGCATGGGGAAGGGCACCAGCTCGGCGATGCGCGTGGGCCTGCGCGTGAGCAGCAGGATCTGGTCGGCCAGGAACACCGCGTCTTCCAGGTCGTGCGAGACAATGACCATGCTCACGCCGGTGGCCAGGTGCGCCTCCTGGAGCTTGGCGCGGATGAACAGCGTCATCTCGAAGTCCAGCGCCGAGAAGGGCTCGTCCAGAAACATCACCTCAGGTTTGGGCGCCAGCGCCCGCATGATGCAGACGGTCTGCATCTGTCCTCCGGAGAGCTCATAGGGGTAGCGCTGCAGGTCGAAGCGGATCTCGAACAGCGCCACCAGCTCGTCCACGCGCTGCTTCACCTCGGTGGGCTTCATGCCCTGGCGGCGCAGCGGGTAGGCGATGTTGTCCCAGGCGCTGATCCACGGAAACAGCGCATCGCGGTAGTTCTGGAACACGTAGCCGATGCGCGTGTCCTTCAGGCTCTTGCCGTCGAACAGGATCTCGCCCGAGTCCAGCGGCACCAGCCCGGCGATCATGTTCATCAGCGTGGACTTGCCGCAGCCGTTCGGCCCGAAGATCGAGACGATCTGACGGCGCGGAAGATCGAGGTTGAAGTCCTTGTAGAGCACCTGGCCGGCGAACGACTTGCACAGGCCGCGCACCGTCACGTGGGTGTTGGGCGCCGCACGCAGCGTAAGCAGGCTGCTGGCGGTCGTGGCCAGCTTCACCTCGGTGGGAGTGGCGGAGACCAGTAGCGAGCTCGTCATGCCTTGCCTCCCCAGTGGATCAGCTTCTTTTCGATCAGCAGGAAGACCAGATTCAGGCCGTAGCCCAGCGCACCGGTCACCAGGATGGAGGTGTACATGTCCTTGACGTTGAAGACCTGCTGCGCGTCGATGATGCGGTGGCCCAGGCCGGTCTCTGAGCCGATGAACATCTCGGCCACGATGACGATGACCAGCGCCATCGAGACTGCGCTGCGCAGGCCGATGAAGGTCTGGGGCAGGCTCTCCATCAGCATCACGTCCTTGAACACATGCCAGCGCGACACACCCATGATTTGCGCCGCCATCACCCGCGTCTTCTTGGCGTTCATCACACCGTAGGCGCTGTTGAAAAGCACGATCAGCATCGCGCCGAAGCTGGCGATGGCGATCTTGTTCAGGTCGGTGATGCCGAAGATCAGCATGAACAGCGGGATCAGCGCCGAGCTGGGCGTGGAGCGGAAAAAGTCGATCAGGAACTCCACGCTGCGGTAGGCACTCTCGGCACTGCCGAACATCACGCCCAGCGGCAGGCCGATGGCAATGGCAATGGCAAAGGCGCACAGCGTGCGCAGCAGCGTGGCCCATACGTCCGGCAGGATGGCTCCGCTAGTGAACGCCTGCGCCAGGTGTTGCAGCGTTTCGCCGGGCGGCGGCAGCAGCACCGGCTTGACCCACTGCGCCGAGATCATCAGCTGCCACAGCGCCAACAGCAGCAGCGGCCCCACCAATGGCAGCCACCGGCGGTTGTAGAAGAAGGCGAGCGCGTTCATGCGGTACTCTCAAGCGGTGTAGAGCAGCGACTTCACGTCCAGCTTGCGGCTGAATATCTTGCGCTCGGTGAATACGTCGAAAAATTTCTGGAAATAACCCAGATCGCTGACGCTGAATTCGTTGTACATCGTGAAGCCGGACAAAGGCACCTCTCTGACCAGTGCCTCCTCGATGGCGGTGAAGCCATCCATGTGTTTGCGCGACTCCTCTGGCGACGAGCGCACCCATTGCACTGCCTTGCCATAGGCTGCGATGTAACGCCTGGCCAGTTCCGGCGAGTCTTTGAGAAACGCATTAGTGACGCTGGCACTGCCGCCGAACCAGGGTGCGTCCGGATTGCCCAGCACGTACTTGGAGATCACGCCGGTCTCCAGCACCCGGCTCAGGCCCTTCAGCCTGCCGGCGGTGCCGGTGGGCTCCAGCGTGTAGACCGCATCGACCTGGCCTGAGGCCAGCGCCGGCACGTGCTGGCCCACCGGCAGCTCGGTGACGGTCGGGTTCGCAATGCCGTTTTTCTCCAGGATGATCTTGGCCAGCGTGACGTTCTGGATGCCGGGACCGCTGGCGATCTTCTTGCCCGCCAGCTCGGCGATCGACCTCACGGGGCTGTCTTTGGGTACCACGAACTCGTCCAGCACCAGCGACCTGTTCGAGGGGTTGGAGCAGATAATTTTGAACAGGTTGGGACTGGTGATCTCGGCCAGCCCCAGCACGGCCGAGGCGGTGCCGTTGGCCGAGCCGTGGATGCGGCCGGAGATCATGGCCTCGGCCACCTGCTGCGCGCTGGCGAACTTCACGCCCTCCATGTTCAGCCCGGCTTCCCTGAAGATGGCACGCTCCAGACCCACGTACAGCGGCAGGCCGGAAGCGATGGGCCAGTAGCCGATCAGGATCTTGTCGTCGGCATGCGCCGGCCTGGCCCCCATGGCGGTGAGCGCGCTCGCGGCGCTGGCGCCGATGAGCAGGTGGCGGCGTTGGATGTTCGAGGTCATGGTGGCTTTACTCCTGTTCAGAAGGTGCGCAGCAGTTCGAGCAGCGCGCTGGAATCGGCCACCGCCCCGAACACGCCGCCCTGCATCTGGATCATCTGGATGGCGGCGGCGTGGTTGCCTTGCTCGGTGGCGCCGGTGCAGTCGGTCAGCATCACGCACTCGAAACCGCGGTCGTTGGCCTCGCGCATGGTGGTGTGCACGCAGACATCCGTGGTGATGCCGGTGAGGATCAGGTTCTCGATGCCCCGCACGCGCAGGATCAGCTCCAGGTCGGTGGCGCAGAAGCTGCCCTTGCCCGGTTTGTCGATGATGGGTTCGCCGGCGATGGGGTAGAGCTCGGGGATGATGTCCCAGCCAGGCTCGCCGCGCACCAGGATGCGACCGCACGGCCCCATGTCGCCGATGCCCGCGCCAATCTGCTGCGAGCGCCAGCGCTTGTTGGGCGGCAGGTCGGACAGGTCCGGCCGGTGGCCTTCGCGGGTGTGGATGACGTGCAGGCCCACGCGGCGCGCTTCGGCCAGCAGGCGCTTCAGGGGCTCGATCGGTGCGCGGGTGAGCGACAGGTCGTAGCCCATCTTGTCTACATAGCCGCCGACGCCGCAGAAGTCGGTCTGCATGTCGATGATGACCAGCGCCGTGTTGGCGGGTCGCAGGTCACCGTTGTAGGGCCAGGCATAGGGTTTGGAGGCGATGGTCTTCAACGGAGGCTCCTCATTGGTTCAGCAGATTGGACTGTTCGCCACGGTAGCGGCGCGTCGGCGGATCGAAGCCGCAGGGCGTGCCGTCCTTCACGACGACACGTTCTTCCCAGGGCAGCTTCGCGCTACCGGCCACCATGTCGCGCATGAAGGTGTAGGGGCAGTCCGTGGCGCCGCCTCGCACGGCCACGTAGCCGCGGTGCAGGAACTGGTAGGGGTTGTTCTCGACCCCCCAGTGCTCGCGAGCCTCGCGGATCAGGTCGGGGCGGATTTCGGCGCAGACGATTTCGTCGGCCCGCCCACCACCCTGTGCGATGACAGTGCCGTCAAAGTTACAGACCATGGCCTCACCCATGGAGTCGAAGGTACCGTCGCTGCCGCACAGGCACACGCTAGCCGTGGCCATTAGGTTCTGGAAGGCGTTGGCCTGGTTGGTGATCTGCCAGGCATGGCGGATCGGCGCGGTGTAGCCGGCGGTGCGCAGCATCAGCTCGGCCCCCTGGTACGCGCATTCGCGCGCCATCTCGGGGAACATGCCGTCGTGGCAGATGATCAGCGCCAGCTTGACGCCCCGGGGGCCGTCGATCACCGGGATGCCCATGTTGCCGGGCTCCCAGGGCTCCACCGGCACCCAGGGGTGGAACTTGCGGTAATAGAGCTTCAGCGCACCCTGGTCGTCGATGACGAGCCCGGTGTTGTACGGGTTACCCTCGGGGTTGCGTTCCATGATCGAGAAGCAGCCCCAGATTCGGTTGGCCGCGCAGGCGACCTGGAAGGCGGCCACCTCGGGGCCGTCAAGTGCGACCATCAGCGTGTCGGTCGTGGCCATTGACAGGCCGTGCAGCGAATACTCCGGGAATACCACCAGGTCCATCGCCGGATAGCCGCGGCGCGCCTTGCCGACCATTGCGACGACGCGCTCGGTTTGCACCGCGAGCTGCGTCGGGGTGTTCACCACCGGCAGCTGCAGCTGCACCAGGCCGACGACTACGCCGTTCGGCGATTTGTTTAGTCCACCCAATCCACTCATGTCACAAAACTCCTTGTCTAGGCCGGGATGTACCGTCGCGCATCACGGTTGCCGGGGTTTATCGACTCAGGCTCAGCTCGACCGGCGCACCCTTGAGCGAGCGCCGGGGCGAACAGGTGAGTACCAGGATCAGCAGCGTCAGCGCATAGGGCACGGCGTTGAAGAGGTAATAGCCGGCGCTAATGCCCACCGACTGCAGGGCTGGGCCGATGGCGCCGGCCCCGCCAAACAACAGGGCCGCGCCCAGGCAGCGCCAGGGACTCCAGCGTGCGAAGATGACCAGAGCCACCGCGATCAGGCCCTGGCCGCTGGACAGGCCTTCGTTCCAGCTGCCGGGGTAGTAGAGCGAGAGCGAAGCCCCGCCCAGGCCGGCGATGAAGCCGCCGGCCGCGGTGGCGGCGATGCGCACGCCGTGCACCGAGTAGCCCAGGGCGCGGGCGGCGTCGCTGGAGTCGCCCGCCATGCGCACCACCAAGCCCCAGCGGGTGCGGGTGAAGCCCCAGGCCATCAGCCCGGCCAGTAGCACGCCTAGCGGAAAGAGCGCGTTGACGGACAGGGCGGTCTGCACCTGCGGCGAGGCGCTCCAGGCGCCCAGCGCCAGGGCGGGGATCTGCGGCGCCTGCGGCTGGATGAGCGGCTTGCCGAAGTAGAAGGCCAGGCCGGTGCCCAGCAGCATCAGCGCGATGCCGGTGGCGATGTCCGACACCCGCGGCAGCGAACACAGCAGGCCGTGCAGCGTGGCCAGCAGGGCGCCGCTGGCACCGGCGGCCAGCACGCCCAGCCAGACGCTGCCGCTGAGGTAGGCACCGCCGAAACCGGCCATGGCCGAGAGCACCAGCACGCCTTCCAGGCCCAGGTTGATGCGGCCGGATTTCTCGGTCAGGCATTCGCCCAGGCTGACGAACAGAAAGGGCGTGCCCACGCGGATGGCGCCGCCCAGCACGGCCAGCAACAAGGTGGTCCAGTCGTCGGCGTTCATGGCATGGTTTCCTTCAGGGCCGGGGTGGCCGGCAGGGTGGGGGACAGGGCCCCGGCCAGGCCGGCGGCGATGCGGCCGCGCAGCGCCTCGGCGGCCAGAATCAGCACGAAGGCAAAGCCCTGCAGCACCAGCACCGAGGCGTCGGGCAGGTCCAGCCGGCGCTGCAGCAGGCTGCCGGCCGCACCGAAGCCGCCGAACAGCACGGCCACCGGCGGGATGGCCCAGGGGTTTTGCCGGGCCACGAAGGCCACCAGGATGCCGGTGTAGCCCAGGCCCGAGAGCACCGACGCGTTGGCCGCACCCTGCACGGCGGCCACCTCGACGGCGCCTGCCAGCCCGGCGCAGGCGCCACCGGCGGCGCAGGCCACCAGAATTAGCCGGTGGCTGGGCAGGCCCACCAGACGCGCAGCCTTGGCGTTGCCGCCCACCACCCGCACGGCAAAGCCATGGGTGGTGAAGCTCAGCCACAAGCCGGCCAGCAGGCACAGCACCGTGCCGATGACCAGGCCCCAGTGCACATCGCCCAGCCAGCTGTCGAAGGCGGCCTCGCCCATGATGGGGCCGATGCGCAGGGCCTCGGCCAGCGGCGGGGTGGAGGGCTTGTTCAGGCTGGCTGGGTCGCGCAGCGGGCCTTCGACCTGGTGCTTGAAGACCGCGATGGCGATGTAGCTCAGCAGCAGGCTGGAGATGGTCTCGTTGACCCCGCGGTACTGGCGCAGCGCGCCGGCCAGCGCCACCCAGGCGGCCCCGGCGGCCGCGCCCGCGGCCAGCACCATCGCGATGCCCAGGCCATTGGCCGGCGGCGCGATGAGGCCGGGCAGGGCGGCGCAGGCCAGCGCCCCCAGGGCCAGCGCGCCCTCGCCGCCGATCACCGTCAGCCCGGCCTGGGCCGGCAGGGCCACAGCCAGGGCGGTGAGCATCAGCGGCGCGGCGCGCAGCAGGGTGTTCTGCCAGGAGAAGGCCGAGCCGAAGGCGCCCTCGTAGAGCAGCTGCCAGGTCTCGAGCGGGCTGGTGCCGCCTAGCCAGACGAAGCCACCAAACAATAGCAGCGCGCCAGCCAGGGCCAGCACCGGCAGAAGCAGGTTCTCGGCGGCGACGTGCCAGGGCCGGGGGGCAGCAGCAGGCATGGCGTTCTCCGTGGCGTCTTCAGGGGAGGTGCGGGGGTGTCAGACCTTGCCGATGACGCCGGTCACCAGGTAGTTCATGCCTTCCAGCGCGACGTCGGTCTGCTTGTGCACCGTGCCCTTGGGGATCACGACCTTGCCGGTGTTGTCCTTGAGCTCGCCCTTGAAGATGTCGAAAGCGCCCTTGAGCATGGCCGCGCGGATGCCCTCGGCCTGTTTGCGGGCGGCCTCGGACACCATGGCGCCATAAGGCGAAGCCTTCACGAAGCCTTCCTTCAGGCCGCCGCGCACGAAGTTCGGGTGCGGCTGGCCGTTCTTGGCGGCCTCGACGATCTGCTTGTAGGGCGTGACCCAGTTCCACTCGGCCCCGGTCAGGTAGGCCTGCGGCGCCAGCTTGGCCTGCGAGGCGTGGTAGCCGCAGACGAACTTGCCGCGCTTGGCCGCGGTCTCGACGATCACCTTGGGGCCGTCCACGTGCATGGTGAACACGTCCACACCCTGGTCGGCCAGGCTGTTGGTGGCCTCGGCCTCCTTGACGGGCATGGACCAGTCGCCGGTGAAGATCACCGAGCAGGTGATGTCCGGGTGCACCGACTGCGCGCCCAGCGTGAAGGCGTTGATGTTGCGCAGCACCTGCGGGATGGGCTTGGCTGCCACGAAGCCGAGCTTCTTGCTCTTGCTCATGTGGCCGGCGATGACGCCGTTGAGGTACTGGGCCTCGTCGATGTAGCCGAAGAAGCTGCCCACGTTCTTCGGGTGCTTTCCCTCGGTCCACAGGCCGCCGCAGTGGGCGAAGCGGATGTCCGGGAACTTGCCGGCCATGGCCAGCACATGCGGGTCGAAGTAGCCGAAGGAGGTGGGGAACAGCAGCTTGGCGCCGTCCTGCACGATCATGCCCTGCATGGTCTTCTGCACCGCGGTGGTCTCGGGCACGTTCTCCTCTTCCACCACCTTGATGCCGGGCCAGGTCTTGACCACGGCGGCCGCCTCGGCATGGGCCTGGTTGTAGCCGTAGTCGTCCTTGGCACCCACATAGATGAAGCCCACGGTGAGCGGACTCGCTGCTTGACCCCAAGAGGCCCAACTGCCAGCGGCCATGCTGAGGCCAAGCATTCCCGTCTGTTTGATCCAATTTCGGCGTTTCCAGTGCAGTTCTTCGGACATTGTGTTGCTCCAGTTCAAAAATGGCGGATGGGAGAACCTGCAAACGTCCGCTTTTGGGGATGTTCTGAGGTTCTAACTTGTATACAAGCAATTCATGGGCCAGTTTTGATGGGGGCAGAAAGTCGTTTTTCAGGCAGAAAACGCATCTTTCGTGCGGCGGGATGCAGCATTCCGTGCCACATTGGGGAGGTTGCTCAGGCCCCTGTGCACCGCGCCTGTGCGCTGCCAGGGCGCGTCGCGTTTGTACGCAAGCCGACAAAAAGGTGTTGGGGCGTGGCGATGCCTGCACGGTTTTTGGCCGCAAGGCGCTGTTTTGCCACGCAAAGCGCCGCCTTGCCGCCTGGGCGTGGCTGGTACGGCAGTTGCGTCTGCAGGGCCCATGCACGCCTCTA
>NZ_JAQVEJ010000241.1 GCF_028698005.1 Hydrogenophaga sp. | reverse complement strand
CTGGTGATCTCCAGGCTCATCTCGGTGCTGTAGCCCTTGACCAGCGGCACCAGGAATTCGTAGAACGTGGCATTTTGCTTGCGCACGTCGGCATCCGGATGGTGGTGCGCCGCATCGTAGGCTGCGGCAGCCACGCTGGCCATGGCGCGGCAACCCTCGGTGGCGGCGCGCATGGTCATGAGCATGCGCTTGACGTCCGCGTGGTGAATGATCGGCGCGGCGGTGGTGAAGCTGCCGTCCACCGGGCGGCTCTGCACGCGCTCCCGGGCGTAGGCCACCGCCTTCTGGTACGCGCGCTCGGCGATGGCGATGCCCTGCACCCCCACCGCATAGCGGGCCGCGTTCATCATGATGAACATGTACTCCAGGCCGCGGTTTTCCTCGCCGACCAGGTAACCGGTGGCGCCGCCGTGGTCGCCGTACTGCAGCACCGCCGTCGGCGAGGCCTTGATGCCCATCTTGTGCTCGATGGAGACGCAGTGCACGTCGTTGCGCGCGCCCAGCGACCCGTCGGCGTTGACCAGGAACTTGGGCACCACGAACAGGCTGATGCCCTTGACGCCCTCGGGCGCTCCGGTCACTCGGGCCAGCACGAGATGGACGATGTTGTCGGCCATGTCGTGCTCACCGTAGGTGATGAAGATCTTGGTGCCGAAGATCTTGTAGGTGCCGTCAGGCTGCGGTTCGGCGCGCGTGCGCACCGCGGCCAGGTCGGAGCCGGCCTGCGGCTCGGTCAGGTTCATGGTGCCGGTCCACTGGCCGCTGACCAGCTTGTCCAGGTAGGTGGCCTTGAGGTCATCGCCGGCGGCCGTGAGCAGCGCCTCGATGGCGCCATCGGTGAGCAGCGGGCACAGCGCTAAGCTCATGTTGGCGCTGTTGAGGATCTCGCCGCAGGCCGCGCCGATGGTCTTGGGCAGGCCCTGGCCGCCGAAGTCCACCGGGTGCTGCAGACCCTGCCAGCCACCCTCGGCGTACTGGCGGTAGGCGTCCTTGAAGCCCGGCGTGGTGGTGACCTGCCCGTCCTTCCAGAACGACGGGTTCTTGTCACCCTCGAAATTCAACGGCGCGATCACGCCTTCGTTGAGCCGGGCGCACTCCTCCAGCACGGCCTGCGCGGTGTCCAGCCCCGCCTCCTCAAAGCCGGGCAACTGGGCCACCTGGTCGATGCGAGCGATGTGCTCGATGTTGAACAGCATATCCTTCAGGGGGGCGGCGTAGCTCATGCGGGATCTCCGGAAGCGTCTTGGGGAAGTACAGATACAAGAAGGGCATCGCGAACGATGCCCTTGCGCTCGGAAGCGGCTTACAGTTTGGCGACCAGCTCGGGCACGGCCTGGAACAGGTCGGCCTCCAGGCCATAGTCGGCCACCTGGAAGATGGGCGCCTCCGGGTCCTTGTTGATCGCCACGATCACCTTGGAGTCCTTCATGCCCGCCAGGTGCTGGATCGCCCCCGAGATGCCCGCCGCAATGTACAACTGCGGCGCCACGATCTTGCCCGTCTGTCCCACCTGCAGGTCGTTGGGCGCGTAGCCCGCATCCACCGCCGCACGCGAGGCACCAATGGCCGCCCCCAGCTTGTCCGCCAGCGGCGTCATCACCTCGTTGAACTTCTCGGCACTGCCCAGCGCTCGGCCCCCGGAGACGATGATCTTGGCCGCCGTCAGCTCCGGCCGGTCGCTCTTGGCGATCTCGCTGCCCACGTACGCGCTCTGGCCGCTGGCGGCCACCGCCGCCACCGTCTCCACCGCCGCGCTGCCACCCTGGCCCGCAGCGTCAAAACCCGTGGTGCGCACCGTGATCACCTTCTTCGCATCCGCGCTTTGCACCGTCGCCATCGCGTTGCCCGCGTAGATCGGCCGCTCGAACGTGTCGCCACTGACCACCTTGGTGATGTCGCTGATCTGCGCCACATCCAGCTTGGCCGCCACGCGCGGGGCCACGTTCTTGCCACTGGCCGTGGCCGGGAACAGCAGGTGGCTGTAGCCCTCGGCAACGGCCAGCACCTGCGCCGCCACGTTCTCGGCCAGCCCGTGGGCAAAGCCCTCGGCGTCCGCGTGGAGCACCTTGGCCACCCCCGCGATCTGCGCCGCCGCCTGCGCCGCTGCACCCGCGTTGTGTCCGGCCACCAGCACGTGCACCTCGGCGCCCAGCTGCGCCGCAGCCGTCACAGTGTTGAGCGTGGCGCCCTTGATCGTCTGGTTGTCGTGTTCTGCGATGACGAGTACGGTCATGTTCATTTCTCCTCAGATCACCTTGGCTTCGTTCTTGAGCTTGTCCACCAGCGTGGCCACATCCGGCACCTTCACGCCAGCCTTGCGTCCGGCCGGCTCCGCCACCTTCAGCGTCTTCAGCCGCGGCGTCACGTCCACCCCCAGGTCCGCCGGCTTGAGCGTCTCCAGGGGCTTTTTCTTGGCCTTCATGATGTTGGGCAGCGTCACGTAGCGCGGCTCGTTCAGGCGCAGGTCGGTCGTGACCACCGCCGGCAGGCTCAGCTCAACGGTCTCCAGACCACCATCGACCTCGCGCGTGACCTTCACCTTGTCACCCCCGACTTCCACCTTGGAGGCGAAGGTGCCCTGGGGCAGGTCGGCCAGCGCCGCCAGCATCTGGCCCGTCTGGTTGGCATCGTCATCGATCGCCTGCTTGCCCAGAATCACCAGGCCCGGCTGCTCCTTGTCCACCAGCGCCTTGAGCAGCTTGGCCACCGCCAGCGGCTGCAGCTCCTCGGTGGTCTCCACCAGAATGCCCCGGTCGGCACCAATGGCCATGGCCGTGCGCAGCGTCTCCTGGCATTGCGCAACACCGCACGAGACCGCGATCACCTCGGTGGCCACGCCCTTTTCCTTCAGGCGCACCGCTTCTTCCATCGCAATCTCGTCGAACGGGTTCATGCTCATCTTCACGTTCGCAATATCGACGCCGCTGCCGTCGCTCTTGACACGCACCTTGACGTTGTAGTCCACCACGCGCTTGACGGGGACGATGACCTTCATATGCGGTTGCTCCTCAGGGTTGGGAAATGGAAACGGGTTCGAATGGGGATGCACGGACATTGACGTGCACGTCAATTCGGATTGTATGTGCCCTCTGGCAGGGAAGCCG
>NZ_JAQVEJ010000075.1 GCF_028698005.1 Hydrogenophaga sp. | reverse complement strand
CAAAGCCGGTGACGCGGGTGCCCATGGGCAGGGCCGAGGGGGCTCCCAGGGCCTGCCAGCTCACGCAGACGATCGCGGCCAGGCCCAGCACCAGGGTCGGCAGCAGGCGGCGCAGCGGCACGGCACCGTGGCCCCGGCTGCCGATGAGGGTCACGGCCATGGGCAGAAAACCGATCACCAGCGAGGTCATCGCCACGCCACCGCGCTGCACCGCGCTGGCCAGCAGCACGTAGTAGACGATGTTGCCCAGCAGGCTCAGCCGCAGCAGGGCCCACCACTCGGTGCCGCTGATGCGCGGCGCCAGCGCGCGCCAGCGCGGCGCGACCAGGATGATCGCGAACAGACCGTAGGCCAGATAGCGGGCGGCCGCCAACTGCATGGGCGAGAAGTTGCCCACCAGTTGCGGCGCGATGAAGACGAGGCCCCAGGCGGCGCCGGCGGCCACGCCGAACGCGACACCGAGCCCGGTGTCATGGCTGTGGGGGCTCATGGGAAACGGCAGGACAGGGCGGTCATAGGCCGCCGAGCTTACCGGGACGCGCCGTAGTGACGCACCGACAGGCAGCCGGCGTTCATTTGTTCAGCACGCCGTGTGCCTGCTGGTCGGCGTGGTACGAACTGCGCACCATGGCGCCCACGGCCGCGTGCGTGAAGCCCATCTCGTAGGCCTTGTCCTCGAACATCTTGAAAGTGTCCGGGTGCACATAGCGGCGCACCGGCAGGTGGTGGCCGCTGGGCGCCAGGTACTGGCCGATGGTCAGCATGTCGATGCCGTGCGCGCGCATGTCGCGCATGACCTCCAGGATCTCCTCGTCGGTCTCGCCCAGGCCGACCATCAGGCCGCTCTTGGTCGGGATGCCGGGGAAGCGTGCCTTGAAGTCCTGGAGCAGCTTGAGCGAATGCCGGTAATCGGCGCCGGGGCGCGCCTCCTTGTACAGGCGCGGCACGGTTTCGAGGTTGTGGTTCATCACGTCGGGCAGGCCCTGCGCCAGGATGTCCAGCGCCTTGTCCAGGCGGCCGCGGAAGTCGGGCACGAGCACCTCGATCTGCGTCAGGGGCGAGCGCTCGCGCGTGCGGGTGATGCACTGCACATAGTGGCCGGCGCCACCGTCGCGCAGGTCGTCACGGTCCACGCTGGTGATCACCACGTAGCGCAGCCGCAACTGCTCGATGGTGCGGGCCAGGTTGTCCGGCTCGTCCGGATCCAGCGGATCCGGGCGGCCATGGCCGACGTCGCAAAACGGGCAACGCCGCGTGCACTTGTCGCCCATGATCATGAAGGTGGCCGTGCCCTTGCCGAAGCATTCGCCGATGTTCGGGCACGACGCTTCCTCGCACACCGTCACCAGCTTGTTGCTGCGCAGGATGTCCTTGATCTCGTAGAAGCGCGTGCTGGGCGACCCCGCCTTGACGCGGATCCACTCGGGCTTCTTGAGTACCTCGGCCGGCGCGATCTTGATCGGGATGCGCGCGGTCTTGGCCTGGCTTTTTTGCTTGGCCGTGGGATCGTAGCTGGCGGTGGGCTGGGCCTGGCGGACCGTGTTCGGTTCGGTGGCCGCCGGGGTGTCGGTGCGGTTCATGGCAAGGGGCGCAGGGCGCGTCGGGAGCTTCAGGGGGCCAGTGTGGCAGACAATCGCGCCGCCAGCAGCTTTGAGACTTCATCTAATGAAATCTCAACTCCTATTGTAAAAAGATCCACCGTTTGCAGCCCCTGATACCCACACGGGTTGATGCGGGAAAAGGGTTGCAGGTCCATCGCCACGTTCAGGGCCACGCCGTGGTAGGTGCAGTGCCGGCTGAGCTTGATGCCCAGCGCCGAGATCTTGCCCAGGCCGGTGAAGTCGGGCTCGGGCGCGGTGCTGCCCGCGGTGCGGCGCTGCGGCCGCTGCGGCAGCATGGCGTGGCTGCGCGGGTCGTCCAGGCGCACGTAGATGCCGGGTGCGCCGGCCACGCGGTGGCCGGTCACGCCCAGGTGGGCGAGGGTGCGGATCACCGCTTCCTCGATGCGGTAGACGTATTCCTTGACGTAATAGCCGGCGCGCTGCAGGTCGAGCAGCGGATAGGCCACCACCTGGCCCGGGCCATGGAAGGTGACCTGGCCACCCCGGTTGGTCTGCACGACGGGAATGCCGCCGGGGGCCAGCAGGTGGTCGGCGCGCCCGGCCAGGCCCTGGGTGAACACGGGCGGGTGCTCGCACATCCACAGTTCGTCGGGCGTGTCGGGCCCGCGGGTGGCGGTGAAGGCCTGCATGGCCTCGTAGGTGGGCAGGTACTCGACCGGACCGAGCCAGACGGTCTTCATGTCAGAGCACGTACTTGACCAGCGGGTGGGCGGTCAGCGCCCGGTAGACGTTGTCCAGGTGCTCGCGGCTGGTCACGTGGATCGAGACCGTCAGCCCCAGGTAGTTGCCGGCGCGGCTGGGCCTGCGCTCCAGCCAGGCCTCGTCGAAGCCCGGTTCGAACGAGCGGGCGACCGCCACCATGGCGGCGACGAACTCGTCGTTGTTCATCCCCATCACCTTGATCGGAAAGCGGACGGGGTACTCGATGAGCGACTGTTCGGGAGGAATGAAGGGCGGTGACTGCATGGTAGGTTCATTATCGACCTCGGGTGGCTGCTACCGGGAGGTCGCCTGGCGGTTGACTCGCCGCTGGGGTTTCTACGTATAATGGGCGGCTTTGCAATCCTTCGTAACCCAAGCGTCAACCGTTTGCCATCTGCCATGCCGACCAAGCCCGGGCCTGACAACAGGCGCCCGCAGCCCAAGGCGGCACACGATGATCACACGGATGCCTGGGAAGAAGATGGGGAGCAAGAGCCCGAATTCAAGCCACTGACGCGCGAACAGGCGCAGCAGTGGCGGGCCGGTCAGCCGGAGCTGTCGCTCTGGCGGCTGGTCGGGGTGCAGGTGCTGGTGGGGCTGGTCTCCGGCGCACTGGCCTGGTTGCTGACGCAACGGGCCTCGGTGGGTTGGTCGGTGCTCTATGGCGCGGCAGCGGTGGCGGTTCCGTCGGCCCTGATGGCCTATGGCCTGACCTCCAGTGCCCTGGCCCGTCTGCTGGCGGGCGTGGCGCAGGCTGCGTTCGCCGGCTTTTTGCTGTGGGAAGGGATCAAGATCCTTCTGGCGGTGGCCATGCTCTGGTCGGCGCCGAAGGTGGTTCCGGATCTGAACTGGCCTGGCCTGCTGGTCGGGCTGGTATTGGCTCTGAAGGTGTACTGGTTTGGATTCTGGTTCCAGATCAGGCGCCCGAAGTAACGGTTAACTTTTCACGCCGGACAGGCGCACGACAACATGGCAGCAGAAGGTGTTGGACTGACCCCGGGCGAATACATTCGCCACCACCTCGTCCATCTGACGAACAAGACGCAGTCGTCGATCATCGACTTCTCGGTGATCAACATCGACTCCGTGGTGATCAACGTCATTTTGGGTACGCTGATCTGCTTCGTGCTCTGGCTGGCCGCGCGCAAGGCGCACGCCGGTGTGCCGGGGCGCTTCCAGGCCGCCGTCGAGATCCTGGTCGAAATGGTCGAGAACCAGGCCAAGTCGGTGATCCACAACGCCTCCAGCCGCAAGCTCATTGCCCCGATGGCGCTGACGGTGTTCCTGTGGATCTTCATGATGAACTTCATGGACCTGCTGCCCGTGGACCTGCTGCCGCTGGCCTGGCAGGGCGCCACCGGCGATCACCATGCCTACCTGCGCGTGGTGCCCTCGGCCGACCTGTCGACCACGCTGGGTCTGTCGGTGTCGGTGCTGCTGCTGTGCCTGTTCTACAACGTCAAGATCAAGGGTCTGGGTGGCTGGACCCATGAACTGGTGACCGCTCCCTTCGGTACCAGCAAGAACCCCGTGTGGGCGCTGCTGCTGGGTGTGGTCAACCTCCTGATGCAAATAATCGAGTTCGTGGCCAAGACGGTGTCCCACGGCATGCGGTTGTTTGGCAACATGTTCGCGGGTGAACTGGTGTTCATGCTGATCGCGCTGCTCGGCGGTTACGCTGCGCTGTCGCTCAGCGGGGGGCTGTTCTTCGTCGGGCACCTGGTCGCCGGTGCAGTGTGGGCCATCTTCCACATTCTGATCATCACCCTGCAGGCGTTCATTTTCATGATGCTGGCCCTGATCTACCTGGGGCAGGCACATGATGCTCACTGACGCGAACCGCTAGGCCGCGCTCGGGTTTCCTTTCGTTCTTCACTTCTTTCAACAACCTTCATTTCATCTCACTAGGAGTCATCATGGAAAACATTCTGGGTCTGGTTGCTCTGGCTTGCGGTCTGATCGTTGGTCTGGGTGCCATTGGCGCCTCGATCGGTATTGCCCTGATGGGTGGCAAGTTCCTGGAGTCTTCCGCTCGTCAACCCGAGCTGATGAACGACCTGCAAACCAAGATGTTCATTCTGGCCGGTCTGATCGACGCTGCGTTCCTGATCGGTGTGGCCATCGCCCTGCTGTTCGCCTTCGCCAACCCGTTCGTTCTGGCCTGATGGGGTTTGCTGCCGGGTCCGGCGGCGCCTGCAGGACTGGCCGATACCTCCCGGTCCGGGCGTAACCCTTCCGCCGGTGCCGCAGCAAGTGCGTCACCACTCTTGACAACACACTGAAGAAAGGCGTTGCGATGAACATCAATGCAACCCTCTTCGCGCAGGCCGTCGTCTTTGCGATTCTGGTGTGGTTCACGATGAAGTTCGTGTGGCCACCGATCGCCAAGGCGCTTGACGAGCGTGCGCAGAAGATTTCCGAAGGTCTGGCTGCTTCCGAGAAGGCCAAGACCGAGCTGGCCGTCGCCAACAAACGGGTGGAAGAGGAGTTGAGCAAGTCGCGCAACGAGTCCACCATGCGCCTGGCCGATGCCGAGCGCCGTGCCCAGGCCCTGATCGATGAAGCCAAGGCCCGCGCGTCGGAAGAGGCCGCCAAGATCGTGGCGGCAGCGCGTCAGGACGCCGAGCAACAGGTGATCAAGGCCCGCGAAGGTCTGCGCGAAGAGGTGGCCGCACTGGCGGTCAAGGGCGCCGAGCAGATTCTGCGCCGCGAAGTCAACGCCGGCGTCCACGCCGAGTTGCTCAACCGCCTCAAGACCGAACTCTGATCGCCGATTAGACGTCGTGTTCCCCTGACATCCGCAGGCACCCAAAGGTAGATCATGGCCGAAATCGCCACCATTGCACGTCCATACGCAGAAGCGCTGTTCAAGGCGGCCGGCGCCGATGCCGCCGGCGCGAGCGCCTGGCTCGAAGAGCTGGCTGCCGTTGCCTCGAACGAGCAGCTGCGCCAGTTCGCCGACAACCCCAAGTTCACCGCCGAGCAGGTCTACGGTGTCATCGCCGGCGTGCTCAAGACGGCACTGCCGGTGATCGGGCAGAACTTCCTGCGCACCGTTCTCGACAACGGACGCCTGAGCGCGCTGCCCGAGATTGCGGCGCAGTTCCGCGCCCTGGTCAACGCCCAGCGCGGCTCGTCGGACGCGGTGGTTTACAGCGCCTTCGACATCGATGCGGCTGCGCTGGCCGATCTGGCCGCCGCGCTGGAAAAGCGCTTCGGCCGCAAGCTCGACGTCCAGGTCCGCCTGGCGCCCGAGCTCATCGGTGGCGTACGCGTGGTGGTGGGCGACGAGGTGCTCGACACATCGGTCAAGGCCCGTCTCGAACAAATGAAAGTGGCCCTGACGGCGTGAGCGCCGCAAGCATCCGCTGGCCCGCATCCCTTTAACGAAAGAAGGAAAGAGTCATGCAACTCAATCCCGCAGAAATCTCTGAACTGATCAAGTCCCGCATCGAGGGCCTGGCCGCTTCGTCCGATGTGCGCAACCAGGGCACGGTGGTGTCCGTGACCGACGGTATCGTGCGCATCCACGGCCTGTCGGACGTGATGCAGGGTGAAATGCTCGAGTTCCCCGCCACCCAGGACGGCCAGCCCTCCTTCGGCCTGGCACTGAACCTGGAGCGCGATTCGGTCGGCGCCGTGGTGCTGGGCGAGTACGAACACATCTCCGAAGGCGACACCGTCAAGTGCACGGGCCGCATCCTGGAAGTGCCCGTGGGCCCCGAGCTCGTGGGCCGCGTGGTCAACGCCCTGGGTCAGCCGATCGACGGCAAGGGCCCGATCAACGCCAAGCTGACCGACGTGATCGAGAAGGTGGCCCCGGGCGTGATCGCGCGTCAATCGGTGGACCAGCCGGTGCAGACCGGCCTGAAGTCGATCGACTCCATGGTGCCCGTCGGCCGCGGCCAGCGCGAGCTGATCATCGGTGACCGTCAGACCGGCAAGACCGCTGTCGCCATCGACGCGATCATCAACCAGAAGGGTCAGAACATGACCTGCGTGTACGTCGCCATCGGCCAGAAGGCGTCGTCCATCAAGAACGTGGTGCGTGCCCTGGAGCAGGCCGGCGCCATGGAATACACCATCGTCGTGGCGGCTTCGGCGTCCGAATCGGCCGCCATGCAGTACCTGTCGGCCTACGCCGGCTGCACGATGGGCGAGTACTTCCGCGACCGCGGTGAAGATGCCCTGATCGTGTACGACGACCTGTCCAAGCAGGCCGTGGCCTACCGTCAGGTGTCGCTGCTGCTGCGCCGCCCGCCGGGCCGCGAAGCCTACCCCGGCGACGTGTTCTACCTGCACAGCCGTCTGCTGGAGCGTGCCGCGCGCGTGAACGCCGATTACGTCGAAGCCTTCACCAAGGGTGAGGTCAAGGGCAAGACGGGTTCGCTGACGGCGCTGCCGATCATCGAAACGCAGGCCGGTGACGTGTCCGCCTTCGTGCCGACCAACGTGATCTCGATCACCGACGGCCAGATCTTCCTGGAAACCAACCTGTTCAACGCCGGCATCCGCCCCGCCATCAACGCGGGTATCTCGGTGTCCCGCGTCGGTGGTGCGGCCCAGACCAAGCTGATCAAGAGCCTGTCCGGCGGTATCCGTACCGACCTGGCACAGTACCGTGAACTGGCCGCCTTCGCGCAGTTCGCTTCCGACCTTGACGAAGCCACCCGCAAGCAGCTCGACCGCGGTGCCCGCGTGACCGAATTGCTCAAGCAGGCCCAGTACAGCCCGCTGCCCATCAGCCTGATGGCCGCGTCGCTGTTCGCGGTCAACAAGGGCTTCATGGACGACATCGACGTCAAGAAGGTGCTGCCCTTCGAGGCCGGCCTGCATGCCTTCCTGAAGGACAAGCACGCCGCACTGGTGGCCAAGCTCGACAACGACAAGGCCATGGACAAGGACGCCGAAGCCCAGCTCACTGCCGCGATCGCCGACTTCAAGAAGACCGGTACGTACTGAGCCGCCCATTGACCTCAGCTTAAGGAGCAGCAATGGCAGCAGGAAAGGAAATCCGCGGCAAGATCAAATCGGTGGAAAACACCAAGAAGATCACCAAAGCCATGGAAATGGTGGCCGCCTCCAAGATGCGCAAGGCGCAGGACCGCATGCGTGCGGCCCGGCCCTACGCGGACAAGGTGCGCCAGATCACGGGTAACCTGAGCAAGGCCAACCCGGAGTACACGCACCCGTTCATGAAGGTCAACGAGGGCGCCAAGACCACGGGTTTCGTCGTCGTCACGACCGACAAGGGCCTGTGCGGCGGCCTGAACACCAACGTGCTGCGGGCGGTGACCAACCAGCTCAAGGACATGCAGGCCGCTGGCAAGGCGGCCGAGGTGGTGGCCATCGGCAACAAGGGACTGGGCTTCATGAACCGTGTGGGCGCCAAGGTGGTGTCCAGCGTCACGGGCCTGGGCGACACCCCCCATCTGGAAAAGCTCATCGGTCCGGCCAAGGTCCTGCTGGACGCCTACGCCGAAGGCCGGCTGGATGCCGTCTACCTGTGCTACACCAAATTCATCAACACGATGAAGCAGGAAGCCGTGGTGGAGCAACTGCTGCCGCTGTCGGCCAGCGACCTGCAGGATGGCGCCAAGGGCAAGGACTGGGACTACATCTACGAGCCGGACGCCCCGTCCGTGATCGACGATCTGCTGGTGCGTTACGTCGAGGCGCTGGTGTACCAGGCCGTGGCCGAGAACATGGCGTCCGAGCAGTCGGCACGCATGGTGGCGATGAAGGCCGCCACCGACAACGCCGGCAACGTCATTGACGAGCTCAAGCTGGTCTACAACAAGACCCGCCAGGCCGGCATCACGAAAGAACTGTCGGAAATCGTCGCCGGCGCTGCCGCCGTCTGAGCCGGGCGGTCAACCGAATCCAGAGAAAACAGAAAAGGTAAACATCATGTCTCAAGTACAAGGCAAGATTGTTCAGTGCATCGGCGCCGTGGTGGACGTGGAATTTCCGCGCGACCAGATGCCGCGCGTCTATGACGCCCTGAAGATGGAAGGTTCCGCCCTGACGCTGGAAGTCCAGCAACAGCTGGGCGACGGTGTGGTGCGCACGATTGCGCTGGGCTCCTCCGACGGCCTGCGCCGTGGCATGGTGGTGTCCAACACCAACAAGCCGATCACGGTGCCCGTGGGCAAGGCCACGCTGGGCCGCATCATGGACGTGCTGGGCAACCCGATCGATGAGCGCGGCGAAGTCTCGCAAGAGCTGACCGCCTCCATCCACCGCAAGGCCCCGGCCTACGACGAGCTGAGCCCCTCGCAGGAACTGCTCGAAACCGGCATCAAGGTGATCGACCTGGTGTGCCCGTTCGCCAAGGGCGGCAAGGTGGGCCTGTTCGGTGGCGCCGGTGTGGGCAAGACCGTGAACATGATGGAACTCATCAACAACATCGCCAAGGCCCACTCGGGTCTGTCGGTGTTCGCCGGTGTGGGCGAGCGTACCCGCGAGGGCAACGACTTCTACCACGAGATGGCCGATTCCGGCGTCGTGAACCTGGAGAACCTGGGCGAGTCCAAGGTGGCCATGGTGTACGGCCAGATGAACGAGCCCCCGGGCAACCGTCTGCGCGTGGCCCTGACCGGCCTGACGATCGCCGAATCGTTCCGTGACGAAGGCCGTGACGTGCTGTTCTTCGTCGACAACATCTACCGCTACACCCTGGCCGGTACCGAAGTGTCCGCCCTGCTGGGTCGTATGCCTTCCGCCGTGGGTTACCAGCCGACGCTGGCCGAGGAAATGGGTCGCCTGCAAGAGCGGATCACCTCGACCAAGGTGGGCTCGATCACCTCGATCCAGGCCGTGTACGTGCCGGCCGATGACTTGACCGACCCCTCGCCCGCCACGACCTTCGCCCACCTGGACTCCACCGTGGTGCTCTCGCGTGACATCGCTGCGCTGGGTATCTACCCCGCCGTGGATCCGCTGGACTCCACCAGCCGCCAGCTCGATCCGCTGGTCGTGGGTCAGGAGCACTACGAAGTGGCGCGCGCCGTGCAGGGCACGCTGCAGCGCTACAAGGAACTGCGTGACATCATCGCCATTCTGGGCATGGACGAACTGGCGCCGGAAGACAAGCTGGCGGTGGCCCGCGCCCGCAAGATCCAGCGTTTCCTGTCGCAGCCGTTCCACGTGGCCGAAGTGTTCACGGGTTCGCCCGGCAAGTACGTGCCGCTGAAGGAAACCATCCGCGGCTTCAAGATGATCACCGCCGGCGAGTGCGACCACCTGCCCGAGCAGGCCTTCTACATGGTCGGCACCATCGACGAGGCCTTCGAGAAGGCGAAGAAGTTGGCCTGAGCATCGCGCCAGGAAAGCTGGTGACCGCGCCCCCGCGGTGCCCCGCCGGCCTTCCTGCCCGCTGGCTCATCCCAACCACTTCACACTGGAGCAATTCACATGGCACACACCATCCACGTCGATGTCGTCAGCGCCGAAGAGTCCATCTTCGCGGGCGAGGCCAAGTTCGTGGCACTGCCGGGCGAGGCGGGTGAGCTGGGCATTCTGCCGGGCCACATTCCGCTGATCACCCGCATCAAGCCGGGTGCGGTGCGCATCGAGAAGGCCGAAGGCGGCGAGGAGTTCGTCTTCGTGGCCGGTGGCATTCTCGAGGTCCAGCCGAACCGCATCACGGTGCTGTCGGATACCGCCATTCGCGGCCAGGATCTGGACGAAGCCAAGGCCAACGACGCGCGCAAGCAGGCCGAGGAAGCCGTCAAGAACGCCAAGAGCGATCTCGATCTGGCCAAGGCGACGTCGGAGCTGGCCATCATGGCGGCCCAGATTGCCGCGCTGCGCAAGTACCGGCAGAAGAAATGACCGGAGCCCCAGTGTGGGGCAGCATGCCACCCGAGAAGGCCGCTCCGCTGCGGCCTTTTTTTATTTCCGCCATCCACCCTCGCTGACCGGCACAGTCGCTAACATAACCAGATACGCCATCGGCCTGCGCATGATCTCCATTCTTGAAAACCCGGAACTCAGTCCTGAGGAAGTGGCGGCGCGCCTGCTGGTGACGCCGTCTGCGCTGGACGACCTGACGCTGCGGGACGCGGTCAAGATCGTGGGCTACATGAAGCCCCGGGCGTTCTCGGCCGGCACGGTCTTCATCCGTGAGGGCGAGAAGAAGCGCAACGACTACATGCTGCTGGTGCTCGAGGGCGATATTTCGGTGGAAAGCACAGGTGTGGGCGACGACAGCCAGATGGTGGTCCGGATACTGGGCCCCGGCAGTCTGATCGGTGAGCTGGGCCTGGTCGACGGCGAGCCGCGCTCCGCCACCTGCCGGGCGGTGACGGACGTGGCGGCGGCCGTGCTGACACGCACCGCGCTGATGCGGCTGCTCAAGGACGACCCGAGCGTGGGTGCGCGCCTGCTGCTGGCCATCACGAAGCGCATGGCCGATCGCCTGCGGGAAACCACCCGGAAGCTGAAGAATTTCGCCCGGATGAACCTGGCCCTCCAGCAGGAGTTGACGGCCATGATCGGTCGGACCTCGTACCCGGACGGCACCAGCGAGGTCTGACCGTGTCCGGCCGTTGTCCGTGGATCCCGGGCGTCGCCAGGCGGTGCGGTCGGCGCTGAGGAGGTGAGCATGCAGGCATCGATGGCGTTGACGCTGGCGTCGTACCGGGCGCCGCGCTGGCTGCCCGGCGGCCACGCGCAGACCCTGTGGTCGGCCGTGCTGGCCCGGCGCCACCAGGGTCCGCCACCACAATGGCGCCGGGAGCGCTGGACCACGCCCGACGGTGACTTCATCGATGTTGACCATGCCTGCCACGAGGCCGCACCGGATGCCCCCTTGCTGGTGCTATTCCATGGACTGGAAGGCTCGTCAGCGAGTCAGTATGCCGTGGCGTTTGCCGACTTCGCGGCCCGTCAGGGGCTGGCGATGGCGGTGCCGCATTTCCGTGGCTGTTCGGGTGAAATGAACCTGGCCCCCCGCGCCTACCATTCCGGCGACTACGAAGAGATCGACTGGATCCTGCGCCGTTTCGCGGCCACCCGGCCCGGGCGACGGCTGCTGGCGGCGGGCGTGTCGCTCGGGGGCAATGCGCTGATGCGCTGGGCTGGCGAGGCCGGCGACAGCGCCGGCCGCGTGGTGGATGCCGTCGCCTCGATCTGCGCCCCGCTGGATCTGGCTGCCGGCGGGCGTGCCATCGGGCAGGGCTTCAACCGGCTCGTCTACACCCGGGTGTTCCTGTCGACCATGGTCCCGAAAGCGCTGGGCAAGCTGGCGCAACACCCCGGGCTGTTCGATGCCGACGCCCTGCGGGAGGTGCGCGATCTGTACGCTTTTGACAACCTGTTCACGGCACCGCTGCATGGCTTTCGCGATGTGGACGACTACTGGGCGCGCGCCTCGGCCAAGCCGCACCTGCACCGCATCCGGGTGCCGGCGCTGGTGCTGAACGCGAAGAACGACCCGTTCGTCCCTGCGGCATCGCTGCCACGGGCACAGGAGGTCGGTTCATGGGTAAGCTTGTGGCAGCCCGGGCAAGGTGGCCACGTCGGCTTCCCCTCCTCGCTGGCGGGTTGGCCCCTGCCGGGCCATGTGTGGGCGATGCCGGCAGCGGTGGGTCACTGGCTGCTCTCGCCACAGCAGAACACAAGGAGATCCTGATGGACGAGATCGTCAAGGCAGCCATGGCCAAATGGCCCAACGTGCCGGACTGCTTCGGCTGGCTGGGGCTGGACCAGCGGGGCACCTGGCACATGCGCGATGACCGCATCCAGGCGCAGGGCCCGTTTGCGCCATTGCCGGGTGAGACGGGTGTGGGCGCGAAGGGATCGGCGCTGCGCCACGACAAGCTGATCGAGTTCATCCACCGCAACTACCTGGCAGACGAGCAGGGCCGCTGGTTCTTCCAGAACGGGCCACAGCGGGTGTTCGTGGAACTGGAAGTCACGCCCCTGATCTGGCGCATCCAGCCCGACGGCCGTGTCACGGCGCATACCGGTGAAGACGCCGGCCCGGTGCAGCGCGCGCTCATGGACGAGGCAGGGCGCCTGTACTTGCAGACGGCGCTGGGCCTGGGCCTGGTGCACAGTGCCGACATGGTGCAGGCGGCCGATGCGGTCGAGCAGGGGCGCTGGGTACCGGAAAGCGTGAATGCGCGTGAGCTGCCCGCGATGGGTGGCTATGTGCCGAGCCCGGCGCGGATGCACGAGACGCAGGGTCAGACTGCTTCGTGACGGCCCGCCGTGATGGCGGGCACGGGAAAAAAAGAAAAGCCGGCGCAGGGCCGGCATTTCTTCTGGAAGGGTCAGCAGCGGGGCATCACTGGGCTGCTGCGGGCGCTTCGGCGCCGGCTTCACCTTCGGCGACGGGCGGTTGCGGTTCTTCGAACTTGGCACCGGCGGCGTTGGTCATGTGGACCACGGCGCGGCCGATTTCGATGTCGGAGAAGGCTCCGCCGCCCTGGGCACCCATGGCACCCTTGCCCTTGAGCGCGGAAGTCAGCAAGGCCTCGTAGCCGGTGGCGATGCGGGCCGCCCAGGCCGCGGCGTCACCGAACTTGGGCGCGCCGGCCAGACCGGTTTCGTGGCAGGCCGCGCACTGGGCCTTGAACACGGCTGCACCGGATTCAAGCGGGCGGTTGGCGTCGCGCAACTCGACCGAGCCGATCTTCTGGATGCGGATGGCCGTGGCCAGTTCCGGATCCACCGAGCCGGCCGACGGCTTGTCACCGCGCGTCACGAAGAAGACCAGCCCGATGATGATGAAGACCGGGACGACGAAAGAAAAGAACGACGTCCACAGCAACTGGGCGGGCGTCTTGATGGGGCCGGTGTGGGAGTCGTGCGAGTGATCGCTCATGTTGTCCTCAAGGTCGCGAAACGGGGCCAAGATGGTGTGTGGGGCTAAGCGGCCACGCGACCCAAAGGGCGCAGGCAGCCTTCAATTATAGCCACCCGAGGGCGCCTGCCATCCGGACCACGGCCAGGCTGCTAGAATGGCAGCCTGTGCAGCCGCCTGTGGTCATGGCCGCACACCGTACAATCCTGACCATCGGTCTCAAAACAGCCACGCGGCTGTAGCTCAGTGGATAGAGTATCGGCCTCCGAAGCCTGTGGTCATCAGGCTACAACGTA
>NZ_JAQVEJ010000240.1 GCF_028698005.1 Hydrogenophaga sp. | reverse complement strand
CAGTTTCGCATCGAGGGGCCGAAGGCCAAGGCCCAGCAGGCGCTGGAAGTGCTGCAGGCGCTCTACGAAATGTCGCGCCGCCCCATCCCCGAGGAGCAGGTGCAACTGATGCTGGCGGGCGACACCACCACGACCGTCAGCGACCCGGACGCCATCACCATGCAGACGCGCCGCGGCGAGGTGCGCGGGCGCACGCCCAACCAGGCGCGCTACCTGGAGAACATGGCCACGCATGACATCACCTTCGGTATCGGGCCGGACGGCACCGGCAAGACCTACCTGGCCGTGGCCTGCGCGGTGGACGCGCTGGAGCGCAGCGCCGTGCAGCGCATCGTGCTCACGCGCCCGGCCGTGGAAGCGGGCGAGAAGCTGGGTTTCCTGCCGGGCGACCTGGGCCAGAAGGTGGACCCGTACCTGCGCCCGCTGTACGACGCGCTGTACGACCTGATGGGCTTCGACAAGGTGCAGAAGGCTTTCGAGCGCCAGCAGATCGAGATCGCGCCGCTGGCCTTCATGCGCGGGCGCACGCTCAACCATGCCTTCGTCATCCTTGACGAGGCGCAGAACACCACGCCCGAGCAGATGAAGATGTTCCTCACGCGCATCGGCTTCGGTGCCAAGGCCGTGGTCACGGGCGACGTCAGCCAGATCGACCTGCCGCGCACACAACTGTCGGGCCTGATCGACGCCGAGCGCGTGCTCAAGCGTGTGCCCGGCGTGGCCTTCAACCGCCTGACCAGCGCCGACGTGGTGCGCCACCCGCTGGTGGCCCGCATCGTGGATGCCTACGATGCCCGTGGCAGCGCGGAGGAAGCGCCGGCGGCGCGCCGCAGCAGCCGCAAGGGCACATGACCCCCAGGAGACCCTCCATGACGCTGCCCCGGCTCAGCCTGTCCCTGCAGTTCGGCGCCCTGGCCGATGCGCCCGTCCACCGCGCGGCCCTGCCACGCCACAAGGTCGTGCGCTGGATCCGGCACGCGCTGGAGGCCGATGCCGAGATCACGGTCCGCATCGTCGATGCCGAGGAAGCCCAGGCGCTGAACCGCGATTACCGGCACAAGGACTACGCCACCAACGTGCTGACCTTCGACTACGCCATGGAGCCCGTGGTCATGGCCGACCTGGTGCTGTGCGCACCGGTGGTCGAGCGCGAGGCCCGCGAGCAGCACCGGACGCTGGCCGACCACTACGCGCACCTGCTGGTGCACGGCACGCTGCACGCCCAGGGCTGGGACCACGAGACCGGCGAGGCCGACGCCGAGGCGATGGAAGCGCGCGAAATCGAGATCCTGGCCGGGCTGGGCATCGGCAACCCGTACCGTTGACCCCCACGCTCCGCCGCTGCGCGGGTCGCTGCCCCCCAAGGGGGCTGATTCGCCTTGGGGCGGCCCGGCGGCGAATCGGTTAACCCCCACGCTCCGCCGCTGCGCGGGTCGCTGCCCCCCCAAGGGGGCTGATTCGCCTTGGGGCGGCCCGGCGGCGAATCGGTTAACCCCCACGCTCCGCCGCTGCGCGGGTTGTCAGGCCGTCATGCGCAGCGGGATCGTCACGGGCCCGTCGTTGACGAGGTGCACCTGCATGTCGGCGCCGAAGCGGCCGGTTTCGACGACGGGATGCGCCGCGCGGGCATCCGCCACGAAGCGGTCGTACAGCGCCTCACCCAGGGCGGGCGGCGCGGCGCCGGTGAAACCGGGGCGGTTGCCGCTGCGGGTGTCGGCGGCCAGGGTGAACTGGCTGACGATGAGCAGACCGCCACCGACGTCCTGCACGCTGCGGTTCATCCTGCCCTGCTCGTCGGCAAAGATGCGCAGTTTCAGGATTTTGGCCAGCAGGCGCCCGCCCACCGCCGGTTCGTCGCCGGGCTCGGCACACAGCAGCACCAGCAGGCCATGGCCGATGCGCCCCACCGTTTCGCCCGCGATCTCGACGCGCGCCTGGCTCACCCGCTGCAGCAAGGCCATCATGACCGCGGTGCCTCCTCGTGAAACTGCACCTCCACGCCATCGGGCAGCAACTGAATGGTCGCGCGCAGGCCCGGCACCTCGCTCATCAGCGCCTGCTCCACATCGGCACGCAGGAGCGCTGCGCGCCCCAGCGACCACGACGCAGGCAGGTGCATGTGCAGGTCGACGAAGCGGCGTTGGCCGGCCCGGCGCGTGATCAGGTGATCAAAGCGCAGCAGATCGGGGCGCTGCGGGTCGACGAAGCGCGCCAGCACCTCGTCGATGCGTTGCTGCAGCTCGGGGTCGAGCGCGTGGTCCATCAGGCCATCGCTGGCCCGTTTCATCAGGTGCACACCTTCGCGCACGATGTTGGCCGCCACCAGCAAGGCCACCAGCGGGTCCAGCCACAGCCAGCCGGTCAGGTACACCAGCCCCACCCCCACCAGCACGCCGGCCGTGGTGTAGACATCGGTCATCAGGTGCCGGGCATCGGCCTCGACCGCTTCGCTGCCGGCCACGCCGCGCTCGCGGTGGTGCCGCGACGCCCAGTGCATCACCTGCGCCAGCCCGCCGTTGAGCAGCGCGCTGAGCACCGACAGGCTCAGCCCCAGGCCGGGCGCGTCCAGCGGCTGCGGCGCGAACAGGCGTTCCAGGGCCGCCCAGCCAATGGCGAGGGCAGCACCCAGGATCAGCACCCCCTCGAAACCGCTGGAAAAATACTCGGCCTTGGTGTGCCCGTAGGGGTGGTCATCGTCCGCCGGCCGCTGGGCAATCGTCACCATGGCCAGCGCGAAAACGGCGCTGGCGAGATTGACCAGCGACTCCAGGGCATCCGAGAGCAGGCCCACCGACCCGGTCACGTACCAGGCCAGCGTCTTGAGGCCGATGGTGGCCAGGGCGGCCAGCACCGAGCCCACGAGCAGGCGCCGTGGCGTCAGCCAGGCCAGGGTACGGTTCATGCGGGTGGGGAGGGGCGTCAGGACAGGGTGACGCGGGCGAACTTGCGCTTGCCCACCTGCACCACATAGGTCCCCGCCGCCAGCTTCAGCCCCCTGTCGCCCACCACCGAGCCGTCGATGCGCACGCCGCCGCCATCGATCAGGCGGTTGGCCTCGCTCGTGGACGGCGCCAGCCCGGCCGACTTCAGCAGCGCGCCCACACCCAGC
>NZ_JAQVEJ010000239.1 GCF_028698005.1 Hydrogenophaga sp. | reverse complement strand
TGAGTATTCCACGCGCATGTGGCCATCGATTCCATGAACATGTGGCCATCGATTCCACGAACATGTGGCCACTGGTTCCACGGCATGTGGCCACCCCTTTGAGATAGACCTGCGAGGCGATCTGACCCTGCCTATTCTGCGGCCCATTGAGGAAGCAGGAGGGCGAGATGGAAAGGTTGCCAATGCGCAAGATCAAGGATGTTTTACGACTTCGCGCGTCGGGGTATTCGACGCGCAGGATTGCGGACAGTCTGGGGCTGGGGCGGACGTCGACGCGGAATTATCTTCAGCGCGCCGCAGAGGCGGGGCTGTCGTGGCCTGACGTTCAGTATCTCGATGAGTGTGCTCTTGAGCGGCAGCTTTTCCACCAGGTTGCGGGTGCCGCGGATCATCCGTTCGTCATGCCGGACTGGGCAGAGATCAACCGAGAGTTGAAGCGCTCTGGCGTCACCCTGCGCCTGCTTTGGGAAGAATATCGGGCCTGTCACCCTGATGACGGGTATGGGTATTCCGCCTGGTGCCAGCATTACCGCGCGTGGGTGAAGCGGCTGTCCCCCTCCATGCGCCAGCGCCATGTCGCAGGCGAGAAGCTGTTCGTCGACTATTCCGGCGTGCGCATGGAGGTGACGGATCCCGCCACTGGCACACGGCGTCCCGTCGAGTTGTTCGTCGCCGTTTTGGGCGCGTCGAATTACACCTATGCCGAGGCAAGCTGGAGCCAGACGCTGCCGGACTGGATCGGTGCGCATGTCCGCGCGTTCGAATTCTTCGGCGGTGCGCCGGCCCTGATCGTGTCGGACAATCTCAAATCCGCCGTGGTGCGCGCCTGCTTTCATGAACCTGGCGTCAATCGCAGCTACACCGATCTTGCACGCCACTATCAGACGGCCATTCTCCCCGCTCGGCCTTATAAACCAAAGGACAAATCGAAGGCGGAAGGCGGGGTGCTGCTGGTCCAGCGCTGGATTGTCGCGCGGCTGCGCAATCAGGTCTTCTTTTCGCTGGAAGAGTTGAACGCGGCCATTCGTGGCGCACTGACGCAGCTGAATGCCCGCGTCAGCCGTCACCTTGGGGCTTCACGCCAGCAGCTCTTCGAGCAATTGGATCAACCCGCCCTGATCCCGCTTCCGCCGACACGCCATGTTCATGCCGATTGGCGATCGGTCACCGTCGGGGCCGATTATCACATCCGCATTCTGGACCATTACTATTCCGTTCCCTACGGCCTCGCGCGTGCGGCCCTTTGGGTGCGGATCACGACCAGCACCGTCGAGGCGTTTCAGGGCGGCAAGCGTGTCGCCAGCCATCAGCGCGCAGGGCCCGGGGACGGGCGCGACACGACGGTAAAGGCGCATATGCCTGCCAAACACCGCCACTATGCCGAGATGACCGCCGAGAAAGTGCAGACCGATGCACAAAAGGTCGGACCGAATGTGGCCACGTTGGTCGAGGTCATCCTGCGCAACAAGCCAAGGCCGGAACAGGGCATCCGCGCCTGTGTCGGCATCCTCAGGCTGAAACGCGGCTCTGGCCCGGAACGGCTGGATGCGGCCTGTGCCCGGGCATTGGCGCTCAATGCCTGCTCGCTCAAATCCGTCACCTCCATCCTGAAGAACCGCCTCGAGACCCAGCCCGTCGAGACTGCGCCGGAGGCACCCGCCATTGCCCACGCGAACATTCGCGGGGCGCATTATTTCCACTGAGCCAAAGGAGACATCAAATGCTCACACACCCCACCCATGAGGCGCTGCGCACGCTCAAACTTGACGGCATGGCCGAGGTTTTTGCAGAGCTGCTGGCCCGTGACGGCAGCCGGCAGATGGACCCGGTCGAATGGATCGGGCTGATGCTCGATCGCGAAAGTGCTGCCCGAGACAGCCGTCGCTTCCAGACCCGCCTGGCCGCAGCAAAACTGCGCGAGAGCAGCGCCTGCATGGAAGATGTCGATTATCGCGCCGCCCGCAAGCTGGACCGTGCGCTGTTTCAGAGCCTGCAAGACGGCGCCTGGATCTCCAGACATCGCAGCATCCTGATCACCGGCCCCTGCGGGGTCGGCAAATCCTGGCTGGCCTGCGCGCTCGGTCACGAGGCCTGCAGGCAGGGCAAGGTCACCCTCTACTTCCGCATGCCCCGCCTCTTCAGCGAGCTGGCCACAGCGCGTGGTGACGGCAGCTTCGAGCGCATCTTCCGCAAGATCGTGCGCGCCGATGTTGTGATCCTCGATGACTGGGGCCCCGAACAGATGACCGCCAGCCAGCGGCGCGACCTGATGGAAATCGTGGATGACCGTTACGGCCGCAAGGCAACCATCGTCACAAGTCAACTGCCGGTAGAAAAGTGGTATGACATCATCGGCGATCCGACCTTCGCCGATGCGATCCTCGACAGGTTGGTCCATCACGCCCACAGGATCGCGCTCGACGGCCCCTCAATGCGCAAAAATCCTCGGCCTGAGATAGTTGGTGACACCAATGAGGCAGAGCAATGATCAGCTTGTCGCGCTCAGGCTTTGCCCACAGGGCCCACCCACGCGCCCGCCGCCGCCAGCTATTTGGTAAGCGCTGCGCCGGGCGCGCGGGTCCCCCCATGGACAAAGCCGCATCAGCCACCGCTATTGACCCAAGCGGTGAAATCACGTCATGAATAACGCGCCTCGCAGATCACCTCACGGGGGTGGCCACATGCCGTGGAACAGGTGGCCACATGTTCGTGGAACAGGTGGCCAAGTGCCGTGGAATACTCACCAGCGCGCATGCCCGGCTTGAATGCCCATTTGTGTGTTGCCCTCGCCATCATTTACAACCTCCCCGCCATGCGCCGGGCGTTGGTCTCGATGGCCTCGGCTGTCTGTGCAACGTAGCCTTTCGTGGCACCGGGAAGCGCGCTCACCTCGGCCGTGATCTTCTCCCGGTTGGCCACCAGTGCATCGACGATCTGTTGCACACGGTTCTTCACATCGGTGGGGCGATAGCCGACGTCTCGGGCGATGGCTTCCCAGTGTCCTCCGGCAACCATGTCCGGATTGCGCTTCTTGCCGTCGATGGATTGGGCATAAGCCTTTACGACATGGGGCCAGGACAGCACCGTCGAGACGTCATAAAGGGGCGCCAGGCG
>NZ_JAQVEJ010000074.1 GCF_028698005.1 Hydrogenophaga sp. | reverse complement strand
GCTGCCTTCTTGGCCGGTGCTGCCTTCTTGGCCGGAGCCGCCTTCTTGGCCGGTGCTGCCTTCTTGGCCGGTGCTGCCTTCTTGGCCGGTGCCGCCTTCTTGGCCGGTGCTGCCTTCTTGGCCGGTGCTGCCTTCTTGGCCGGTGCTGCCTTCTTGGCCGGTGCCGCCTTCTTGGCCGGTGCCGCCTTCTTGGCGGGTTCGGCCTTCTTCTTCGCAGTTGCCATTGTGTTCTCCTTGATCAAGTTGCTATGGGCACTTCACACGGCAGACGGCCATGGAAGTGATTCAAGACCCTGCCGGTGAATGGCTGCAGCCATGGGTACCGGCAAGGCGCTGAATCCTGTGGCAAAGCCCTGCCGCCGGACACCGAGGTGTCGGTTGCAGGGCCTGGCATGGAGCGGGTTCATGGGTGGGTGGTCAATCCCAGGACAGGGCTCCGCCGGACTGGTACTCGATGACACGGGTTTCGAAGAAGTTGCGCTCCTTCTTCAGGTCGATCATCTCGCTCATCCAGGGGAAGGGATTTTCCTCGTTGGGGAACAGGGGCTCCAGGCCGATCTGCGTGGCGCGCCGGTTGGCGATGTAGCGCAGGTAGCCCTTGAACATGGAGGCGTTGAGGCCCAGCACGCCGCGTGGCATGGTGTCTTCGGCGTAGCGGTATTCGAGTTCGACGGCTTTTTCGAACAGCGCCTTGATCTCGGCCTTGAACGCGGGGGTCCACAGGTGTGGATTTTCCAGCTTGATGGCATTGATCAGGTCGATGCCGAAATTGCAGTGCATCGACTCGTCGCGCAGGATGTACTGGTACTGCTCGGCCGCACCGGTCATCTTGTTCTGGCGGCCCAGCGCCAGGATCTGCGTGAAGCCGACATAGAAGAACAGGCCTTCCATCAGGCAGGCGAAGACGATCAGGCTCTTGAGCAGGGTCTGGTCGGCCTCGGGCGTGCCCGTGACGAAGCCCGGGTCCATGATGGCGTCGATGAACGGAATCAGGAACTCGTCCTTGTCGCGGATGGAGGCGACTTCGTTGTAGGCATTGAAGATCTCGCCTTCGTCCAGCCCCAGCGATTCGACGATGTACTGGTAGGCGTGCGTGTGGATGGCCTCTTCGAACGCCTGGCGCAGCAGGAACTGGCGGCACTCGGGCGCCGTGATGTGGCGGTAGGTACCCAGCACGATGTTGTTGGCGGCCAGCGAATCGGCGGTGACGAAGAAGCCCAGATTGCGCTTGACGATGCGGCGCTCGTCCTCGGTCAGGCCGTTCGGGGACTTCCACAGCGCGATGTCGCGGCTCATGTTGACTTCCTGCGGCATCCAGTGGTTCGCGCAGGTGGCCAGGTACTTCTCCCAGGCCCACTTGTACTTGAACGGGACGAGCTGGTTGACGTCCGTGTGGCCGTTGATGATGCGCTTGTCGGCCACATTCACGCGGCGGTGCGGCGTTACCGGAGCGGTCGGCACCGTGGTGCGGTCGGTTGATACACCCGGCGTCGTTGGCGCGTGGGGCATCAAGGCAGGCTTGGCAGTGGGCGTGGCGTGATCGTCCCAGGTCAGCATAGGTCCATCCAATTCAACGGATTATCGAAGTGTCGGCATGAAAAGCAAAGGAAGACGGCCTGCGCGCAGTCTTTTGTGTTGCTGTGTCGCATCGCATGCATGCATGGGGACATGACATCAGGCGCATCGCGCAGGCCTTTCTCTCACTGGCAGGCCTCGCAGCCCGGATCGTCGATGGCGCAGAACTTCACGTCGGTGGCCGGTTCTGCTGCGGCGGACACTGCCATCGGCGTGTCGGTGGGCGTGACCGAGACGGCATTGAGCTGACCGGTGCGACCGGTGGATTTCTCGGCCTGCGTCGCGGACGTGGTGCGCAGGTAGTAGGTGGTCTTCAGGCCGCGCAGCCAGGCGAGCTTGTAGGTGTCATCCAGCTTCTTGCCCGAGGCGCCAGCCATGTAGATGTTCAGGCTCTGCGCCTGGTCGATCCACTTCTGGCGTCGCGCGGCGGCCTCGACCAGCCACGCGGGTTCCACCTCGAAGGCCGTGGCGTACAAGGCCTTGATGTCCTGCGGCACGCGGTCGATCGGGTGCAGCGAACCGTCGAAGTGCTTGAGGTCCATCACCATCACGTCGTCCCACAGGCCCAGGCGCTTGAGGTCCCTGACCAGGTAGGCGTTGATGACGGTGAACTCGCCCGACAGGTTGGATTTGACCGAGAGGTTGCCGAAGCACGGCTCGATCGACGCATCGACGCCGACGATGTTGGAGATCGTCGCCGTGGGTGCGATGGCCACGCAGTTGGAGTTGCGCATGCCGTCCTGCGCGATCTTGCGGCGCAGGGCATCCCAGTCCAGCGCGCTGGAGCGGTCCACCTCGACGAAGCCGCCGCGCTCGCGTGTCAGCAGGTCCACGGTGTCGGGCGGCAGAATGCCCTGGTCCCACAGCGAGCCGCGGAAGCTGCTGTAGCGGCCGCGCTCGCGCGCCAGCTCGGTCGAGGCCCAGTAGGCGTAGTAGCAGATGGCCTCCATCGAGCGGTCGGCGAACTCGACGGCCGCGTCGCTCGCATAGGGGATGCGCAGTTCGTACAGCGCGTCCTGGAAGCCCATCAGGCCCAGGCCGACAGGGCGGTGGCGCAGATTGGCGTCGCGCGCCTTCTTCACCGCGTAGTAGTTGATGTCGATCACGTTGTCGAGCATGCGCATCGCCGTGTTGATCGTCTGCTGCAGCTTGGCGTGGTCGAGCTGGCCATCCCGGACATGGTTGAGCAGGTTGACCGAGCCGAGGTTGCACACGGCCGTTTCGGTGTCGCTGGTGTTGAGCGTGATCTCGGTACACAGGTTGGACGAATGCACCACACCCACGTGTTGTTGCGGCGAGCGCACGTTGCAGGCGTCCTTGAAGGTGATCCAGGGATGGCCGGTCTCGAACAGCATCGAGAGCATCTTGCGCCACAGGTCGACGGCCGGGATCTTCTTGGAGGGCTGGATCTCGCCACGGGCGGCCTTTTCCTCGTAGGCCACGTAGGCGCGTTCAAAGTCGGCGCCGAACAGGTCGTGCAGATCCGGCACGGAGGAGGGCGAGAACAGCGTCCAGTCACCCTTGTCCATCACGCGCTTCATGAACAGGTCCGGGATCCAGTTCGCGGTGTTCATGTCGTGCGTGCGGCGGCGATCGTCACCGGTGTTCTTGCGCAGCTCCAGGAACTCCTCGATGTCCAGGTGCCAGGTCTCCAGGTAGGCGCAGACCGCGCCCTTGCGCTTGCCGCCCTGGTTGACCGCCACGGCCGTGTCATTGACCACCTTCAGGAACGGCACCACGCCCTGAGACTCGCCGTTGGTGCCCTTGATGTGGCTGCCCAGGGCGCGCACGCGCGTCCAGTCATTGCCCAGACCGCCGGCGAACTTGGACAGCAGGGCGTTTTCCTTGATGGCCTCGTAGATGCCGTCGAGCTCGTCCGGCACGGTGGTCAGGTAGCAGCTCGACAGTTGCGAGCGGCGCGTGCCGCTGTTGAACAGCGTCGGCGTGGACGACATGAAGTCGAAACGGGAGAGCACCTCGTAGAACTCGATGGCGCGCGCTTCGCGGTCGATTTCGTTGAGCGCCAGGCCCATGGCCACACGCATGAAGAACACCTGCGGCAGCTCGATGCGGGTCTTGCGCACGTGCAGGAAGTAACGGTCGTACAGGGTCTGCAGGCCCAGGTAGTCGAACTGCAGGTCGCGCTCGGGCTTGAGGGCGGCGGCCAGGCGTGGCAGGTCGAACTGCAGCAGCCGGTCGTCGAGCAGCTCGGCCTCGACGCCCTTCTTGATCGCCTGGGGGAAAAATTCGATGTAGCGCTGGGACCGCTCGGCGGCGGGCACGTCCTCGCCCAGGACTTCCTTGACGATGGTGTGCAGCAGCAGGCGGGCGGTGGCGTAGGTGTAGGCCGGGTCCTTCTCGATCAGGGTGCGCGCGGCGAGGATGGCGGCCTTGTAGACCTCTGCCATCGGCACGCCCTCGTACAGGTTGCGCTTGGTTTCGGCCACGATGGGCTCGGCCCGGACGTCCTGGCCCAGGTTGGCACAGGCCGCCTCGATGAGCGTGGTCAGGCGGGCCACGTCGAGCGGCATGCGCTGGCCGCCATCGGTCACGTGCAGGACGGCCTCGGCCGGCTGGGGGGCCTGTGCGGCGGCCTGGCTGGCGCGCTCCTGGGCGCGGCGCTCGCGGTACAGCACGTAGGCCCGGGCGACCTCGTGGTGGCCGCTGCGCATCAGGCCCAGCTCGACCTGGTCCTGCACGTCCTCGATGTGGAAGGTGCCGCCGCCCGGGCGCGAGCGCATCAGCGCGCGCACCACGTTCTGCGTCAGGGTGTCCACCGTCTCGCGCACGCTGGCCGAGGCCGCACCCTGTGTGCCATGCACCGCCAGGAAGGCCTTCATCAGGGCCACCGCGATCTTGCTGGGCTCGAAATGCACCACGGCACCATTGCGGCGGATGATCTGGTAGTGGGTGAAGACCGATGCCGTACCGCTGCTGTCCGCAGAGGCACCCACGGCGGCGCTGCGCATGGAGACGGAGAGTTCGGGGGTGGTGGACGGTGTGGTCTGCATGATTCCTCTTTCGTTTGTTCTGTGGGGGCGTGGCGTGGCTGGCAGGGTGGGCGCAGGCGATGGTTGCCAGGGTGGCAACCGGCTGGCCAAGCATGGTTCCGGCCCGGCACCCGCTGCGCAGGGCACACTATATCTGGTGTTCATGGGGGCTTCAAGCCACTACCGGTAGTGTTTTGGACAATCCGCCGGCGGGAATTTCGCGTCATAAAAAACCGGCCGGCGCACCATGCCGGGGCATGCTGGTCAAGGCCGCTTCAGCGCTGGGATGGCCAGAGGAATGCGCCGTGTGGTGCGGCCTGCAAACCGAAAACGGGCTGCAGGCCGCGCCGATCCTGCGGTTGCGGCGCGCGAGAAAGGTCAGGCGACCGAGTTGCCGTTTGTCGTCACGCCGGGCGGAAAGCAGGCGAGTGGCCAGCCCAGCAGCCGCTGCAGGCGCGGCCAGTCGAAGCCGTTTCCAGGGTCGTGCTTGCGGCCGGGCGCGATGTGCTCGTGGCCCGCGACGTGGGCAATGGGAAAGCGCCGGGCAATGGCGTGGCACAGCCGCGCGAGCGTGGCGTACTGCGCGGCCTCGAACAGGCCACCTTCCAGACCTTCGAGCTCGACGCCGATGGAGTCGTCATTGCAGCGCTCGCGTCCCCGCCAGCACGAGGCGCCGGCGTGCCAGGCGCGCGCGTGCATGTCGGCGAACTGCACCAGCGAGCCGTCGCGCCGCACGAGGAAATGGGCCGATACCCTGATGCCGCGGATCTGCTGGAAATAGGGGTGGGCGTCCCAGTCGAGGCAGTTGGTGAACAGCCGCTCGACCGCGTCACCGCCGAAGACACCGGGGGGCAGGCTGATCGAGTGGACCACGATCAGGTCAACCTGCGCGCCCTCGGGCCGCTCATCGACGTTGGGCGACGGGCAGCGGCGCGCCCAGCCGAGCCAGCCGCCAGCGCTCATGCGTCGTCGTCTCCGGGCATGACGATGCCCAGGCGCTGGATGCGGTAGCGCATCTGGCGCAGGTTCAGACCGAGCCGTTGCGCCGCGGCCGTGCGGTTGAAGTCGGCCTCGCGCAAGGCCCTGACGAGCACCTGGCGTTCCTGCTCGTCGAGGTAGCTTTGCAGATCGGTCGGGATGTCGTCCGGCGCCTCGGTGGGTGGGTCGTCGGACGGTGCCTGGTTGGCGGCAGGCGGGGTGGGCGTCCCGGCCGGCGGTTCATCGGCGGCGGAGGGAGCGCCGAAGTCGCCGGGCTCGAGCCGGTCACCCGTGCCCAGCGCGAGGGCACGCTGCAGCAGGTTCTCCAGTTCGCGCACATTGCCGGGCAGATCGAGATCCTGCAGCCAGGCCATGGCCGGTGCCGACAGGGCCGGGGCCGGTCGGCCGGATTCCTCGCTGAGGCGCCGCATCAGCGTCTCGACCAGCTCGGGCAGGTCCTCGCGCCGTTCGCGCAGCGCCGGGATGCGCAACTCGATCACGTTGAGGCGGTAGAACAGGTCCTGGCGGAATTCGCCGTCGCGCACCATCGTGGCCAGGTCGCGGTGGGTGGCGCTGACGATGCGCACGTCGATCACCTCTTCCTGCACGCTGCCCAGGGCGCGCACGCGCCGCTCCTGGATCACGCGCAGCAACTTGGCCTGCATGGACAGGGGCAGATCGCCGATCTCGTCGAGGAACAGGGTGCCGCCGCTGGCCGCCTGAAAATAGCCCTCGCGATCGTGATGGGCACCGGTGTAGGCCCCCTTGCGCGCACCGAAGAACTCGGCCTCGATCAGGTTGTCGGGAATGGCGCCGCAGTTGACCGCCACGAATGGCCCGGCGGCCCGGTGGCTGCACTCGTGCACGGCGCGGGCCACCAGCTCCTTGCCGGTACCGGACTCGCCCAGGATGAGCACGGGCGCCATGCTCGTGGCCACTTTCTCGATGCGCGACTTGATCCGGGTCATGGCCTCGGACGAGCCGGCAATGCGTGCCAGGGCACGGATCCCGCCGGGCGGCGGTGGTGCCGTGGCGAGCACCGTGGCGAGGGCATCGGCCCCGGGGAGGGCGCAGACCGGCAGCCGGCGCTGGCTTTGCTGGGCGGCGGCGACGGCGGCACGCAGCTGGCGCAGGTCCACCGGCTTGGTCAGGTAGTCGAACGCACCCGACTTCAGGGCTTCGACCGCGTTTTCGGCCGAGCCATAGGCGGTGATGACGATGCTTTTCTCGGGTCGCTGTGCCTGGGCCAGCTCGCGCAGCAACTCCAGCCCGAGCCCGTCGGGCAGGCGCATGTCGGTGATCAGCACGTCGAAGTGTTCGCGCTCGATGATCTCGCGTGCCTCGGCCAGGTCGGCCGCAGAGCTGACGCTGTGGCCCTCGCGCAGCAGCGTCAGCTCATACAGGGTCCGCAGATCAGGTTCATCGTCAACCACGAGGATGCGGGCGGGCATGGACGTCAAACTCTCAGGCTCTCAGGGATTGAACTGGCTGGGCCGGGCCAGGCGCGGTGCGGCAGACATCGAATCCTGCGGCAGGAGGGAGCGATTGCGCTGCGCCGCTTGCCGGGGCAGCGGTTGGGTGGTGGGCATGAGCACGTAGAACTCGTTGCCGTCCTTGAGGTCGAGCGCGCTGCGCTGGTAGGCGATCTGGGCGCCGTAGCGCTCGCACAGCTCGCGGCACAGGAACAGGCCCAGACCGCTGGAGCGGCTCTCGGACGAGAAGAAAGGCTCGAACAGGTGTTTGAGCACGCCGGCCTCCAGCGGGGGGCCGTCGCTCCAGACCGACAGCCGGATGCGGTCAGGGCCGGCCGGCTGTGAAATGACGCGGATCGAGGAAGGATGCCCGCTGGCATGGCGGCGCGCATTGTCCAGCAGGTTGACCATGAGACGGCGCAGGTGATCGGGGTCGAAGCCGATGTGCGCACCATCGGCATGCGTGTGCACCCCCAGGAGCTGGCCGGCTTTGTTCTGCCGGACCCACTCGGACGTGATCTGCCGCAGTGCCGGGTCCAGCGGCACGGACAGGGGCGGGCCGCTGTCCGGGGACGATTGTGCGCGGGCCACATTGAGGATGTCGTCCACGATGCGTGCCAGGCGGCGGGCGTTCTCGTCGATCATCCGCGTCAGGCGCTTCTGGCCGGCGTCGGCCACCTCCTCGTCGAGCAGGGCGTTGGCCTGGGAGATGGCCGACAGCGGGTTGCGGATCTCGTGGGCGACGGCGGCCGACATGCGGCCCATGGCGGCCAGTTTCTCGGTGCGCACGCGGGCCTCGATTTCGCGCAGGTCTTCCAGGAACACCACGCACAGGCCCTGGCCGTCGCCATGGGTGCGGGTCAGGCGACTGCGACCGAACAGGCGGTGCGTGGTCAGTTCATCGACGTGCAGCTCCAGCTCGGCTTCGAGCGGCTGGCCGAGGGAGAAGGTCTGGCCGACCAGGTGCGCCAGCGCCTCCCAGCCGGCCCGGCCCGACAGCAGCAGCCGGGCACCCTTCGGGTAGGCATCGCCCATGAGCATGCGCTGGGCGGCCGGATTGGCGTTGCGCACCACGCCGTCGGCGTCGGCCACCAGCACCCCTTCGCTCAGGCCTTCGATGATGAGTTCGTTGACCTGTGCCTGCGCGCGTGCGGCCGCCTGGCTGCTCTGGGCCACGGCTTCCTCGCGGGCCAGCCGGCGCGCCAGGTGGTTGGCCAGGACGGCCATGATGAAAAAACCGATGCCCGACAGACCCGCCTGCAGGATGCCCGAGGTCTGGCCGTTGCCCGAAAGGGCCGACAGCAGCGTGGCCTCCAGCAGCAGGTAGATGGTGACGCACGCGGCCGTGGCCAGGCCGATCATCATCGGACCGAGGATGGCCGCCAGCAGGACGGGCAGTGCCAGCAGCGGTGTGTAGTTCAGGCTGCCGTGCTGGAAATGCTGCAGCACGCCCACCGCGAGCAGGTCCACGCCAATGGTGAACAACCACTGGCCGCGGCGCAGGTGGCGCAGGTCGGACGGGCGTACCCACCGCAGGGCGACCAGGGCCAGGCCCAGGTGCAGGACGTTGATGGCGATCAGCCACGCCGGGCCGCCGGTGTGCGTGAGCAGGACGAACACCTGCATGGCCACCAGGACGCTGGCCACAATGACCCGGGCCAGCATGAAACCACGCCAGATGCGTGTGAACGCAGGGTGCGATGGCGTCCGTCCCCGGCGGGATCCGGACCAGCCCGAGAGCCCTTCAAGGCTGGAATACCACGACCCCGGAAAGGCCGACATGGTCTCCGTCCTGCTCATGCGAGGTGAACGCGCGGGCGGCAGCCGCGCTGCGCGGGCCGTGGCGTGAGGGGCAACGTCATGCCGGAGGGTCCTCCAGACGGCGGTGGCCGGCACAGCAGTACCACCCGTGGGCCCCCTGGATGGCCTCGGTCTGGGGCAGGTGCGTGCCGCAGTGGCGACAGGCCACCATGGGCACCGGTGCCGGAGGGGGCGGGGGCGCGCGTCGCGGCTGCCGTTCGGCCTGCTCCTGGCGCCGGTCGTTGCGCCAGACCCAGAAAGCCACCAGCACCACAGCGAAGACGAGCAGGTATTTCATCGTGCGTCTGGCGTCAGCCGCCCCGGTGCAGGATCACTTCAAGCACGAAGCGCGAGCCGACGTAGCCCAGCAGCAGGAAGCCGGCACCGAGGTAGAGCGTGCGGATGGCTGTGCGGCCACGCCAGCCCAGGCGCCAGCGGCCCAGCAGCAGGATGCCCACGGTCAGCCAGGACAGCACCGAGAAGATGGTCTTGTGGTTCCAGACCCAGCGCTCGTTGAGGCTTTCGGAAAACCAGCCACCGGCCAGCAGGGTTGCGGTCAGCAGCACGAACCCGGCGGTCACGAAGCGGAACGTCAGGCGCTCCAGCGTCAGCAGGGGCATGGTGGTGTCGTCCGTTTGCCCCTGGCGCATGGCTTTTTCGGTGCGCTGCATCAGCCAGGCATGCACCACGGCCGCGGCGATCAGGCCATAGCAGGCGATGCCCAGCGCCCAGTGCAGCGGCAGCCAGGGCGAGCGCAGGCCGGGGTAGGGCTGACCGGGAAATGCCATGGCCAGCAGCATGGCCACGGTGCCCAGGCCGGCCAGGCCCCAGCGCACGCGCAACTGCGGGTAGAGCTGGCTTTCCAGGGCGTAGACCGTCAGCACCAGCCAGACCGTGACCGACAACGCAGGGCCGAAGCCGAAGCGCGGCGGCTCGGCGAACAGGCCTTGCAGCAGGGCCAGCAGGTGCAGCACCCACACGCACAGCAGTGCCCTGCGCGAGGCCACGGGCGACAGGCGCTGGTAGGCATAGGCCAGCAGGGCATAGGCCAGGGCGGTGGACAGCGAAAGGGCGGTCAGGTGCGGCATGGGAAAGGGTGACAGGGACGCGGACCCGCCTGCCATGCCAGAAGGCACGCGGGCTAGAATCTGACCACAGTTTAACGGCCCGTGACTGTATCCGTGCCGCCCCGCGGCAGCAACGGGCACCACCAGCGCCGACCCGGCCTCACCCTGCACCGAATCCCCATGGCATCTGCTCTTTCCGAACGCCTGTCACGCATCGTCAAGACGATGCGCGGCCAGGCACGCATCACCGAGGACAACGTCACCGAGATGCTGCGCGAGGTGCGCATGGCCTTGCTGGAAGCCGACGTGGCCCTGCCGGTGGTGCGCGACTTCATCGCGCGGGTCAAGGCCAAGGCGCTGGGCCAGGAGGTCGTCGGGTCGCTGACGCCCGGCCAGGTGCTGGTGAGCATCGTCAACCAGGAGCTGGCTGCCACCATGGGCGACGGGGTGGCCGACATCAACCTCGCCGCGCAGCCGCCGGCGGTGATCCTGATGGCGGGCCTGCAGGGCGCGGGCAAGACCACCACCACCGCCAAGCTGGCCAAGCACCTGATCGAAAAGCGCAAGAAAAAGGTGCTCACCGTCTCCGGCGACGTTTACCGGCCGGCGGCCATCGAACAGCTCAAGACCGTCACGGCACAGGCCGGTGCCGAGTGGTTCCCGAGCTCGACCGACCAGAAACCGCTGGACATCGCGCGTGCGGCGCTTGATTACGCGAAAAAGCACTATTTCGACGTGCTGCTGGTGGACACGGCCGGTCGCCTGGCCATCGACGAGGCGCTGATGCAGGAGATCAAGACCCTGCACGCCGCGCTGAACCCGGTGGAAACGCTGTTTGTGGTCGATGCCATGCAGGGCCAGGATGCGGTCAACACCGCCAAGGCCTTCAAGGAGGCACTGCCGCTCACCGGCATCGTGCTGACCAAGATGGACGGCGACTCGCGCGGTGGCGCGGCGCTGTCGGTGCGCCAGGTCACCGGCGCGCCGATCAAGTTCGCCGGCGTCTCGGAAAAAATCGACGGCCTGGAGGTGTTCGACGCCGAGCGCCATGCCGGCCGCATCCTCGGCATGGGCGATATCGTGGCCCTGGTCGAGCAGGTCACGGCCGGGGTGGACATGGCCGCGGCGCAAAAGCTCGCGGCCAAGGTCAAGAGCGGTGACGGGTTCGATCTGAACGACTTCCTCGATCAGTTGCGCCAGATGAAGAAGATGGGGGGCCTTTCCAGCCTGATGGACAAGCTGCCGGGCAACCTGGCCGCCAAGGCCAGCGAAGCCGACCTGTCCCGCGCCGAGAAGGACATCCGGCGCAAGGAGGGCATCATCTGCAGCATGACCATGGCCGAGCGCCGCAAGCCCGAGATCATCAAGGCCGCGCGCAAGCGCCGCATCGCCGCCGGTGCCGGCGTCCAGGTGCAGGAAGTCAACCGCCTGCTCAAGGAATTCGAGCAGATGCAGGGCATGATGAAGAAAATGAAGGGCGGCGGCCTGATGAAGATGATGAAGCGCATGGGCGGCATGAAGGGGATGCCCAAGCTGCCCGGCATGGGTTGACGCAGGTCAAGCGTCTGTGCGCGGACGGCGGGATACTCGCTGCCGATGTGGTTCTCTCTCAATCTGATCCTGGCGCTGACGGCGCTGGGCGTGGCCGCCTGGTTGCGGCCCTGGCGCATGTTGCGTGGCCCGTTGCTGACGCCGGCGCTGGCGGCGGTGGTCCTGTTGCCCTGGGTCTGGCTGCTGCCGCAGAAGATGCCCCAGGGCTTGCAGGTGCAACTGTCGGGGGCCTGCCTGCTGGTGCTGATGCTGGGGTGGCCGCTGGCCGTGCTGGTCCTGTCGGTGGTGTCGCTGCTCGTCTGGCTGGTGGGGCAGGCCGGAGTCGGGCCGGTGCTGCAGCAGGGGGTGTGGATCGGCCTGGTGCCGGCGACCCTGGCCCTGGGCGTGGGCGCTGCGGTGCGTCGCTGGCTGCCGGCCAACATTTTCATCTACACCCTGGGCCGTGCCTTCATGGGCACGGCACTGTCGATGTTCGTCGCCGGCCTGCTGCTGGAGGGCCTGTCCTCGCTGTCCGGCCAGCCGCCGCGCGAGCAGGCACTGGTGGCGCGCTGGCTGATGGCCTGGGGCGATGCCTTCCTGACCGGCATGTTCGCCGCCATCTTCGTCGCCTTCGCCCCCCAGTGGCTGGCGACCTGGTCGGACCGAAGGTATCTGAAGTAGCTCCCCCCTGCGCCGCTGACGCGGCTTCCCCCCTCTCTGGCGCGCCGCTGCGCGGCGCTTGGAGGGGGGACGCACCCTACGGCCCGGCAAAGCCGGTTCCGTGGGTGCCCACGACGTTGGCGCGCTTGGGTAGCGAATGTATGGGTGGGGTGACTCGCATCGCGTGATACAGCGTCAAGCCCCAGGGCACCGTGGAACCGGCTTCGCCGGGCCACTGGTGCCGTCCCCCCTCCAAGCGCCGCGCAGCGGCGCGCCAGAGAGGGGGGAAGCCGCGTCAGCGGCGCAGGGGGGAGTCACGCATACTTCCAGGCCCGGCGCAGCACGGCGGGCGACCAGGATTCCTCGGGGATGAGCAGCCATCCCTGGGCACGCATCTGGCGCCCCAGCGCCACACTGGCCATGCCGACCGTCAGCGGTGCGGCCAGCAGCAGCGGCAGCAGCACCGGGTAGGCCCAGGGCAGCGCGCTGGGCATGGTCATTGCCAGGGTACTGGCCACGGCGGCCGTGCCCAGCATCACCGGTGCGTAGTGCGCCACCGCATCGCGCCAGGCCACGCCGGCGGCCTCCCGCGGGGGCGACTTCCATTCGAGCCTGAGGCCGGTCAGGGCCACGACCACGAACAGCGAGTGGGCGACCATGCGGATCGGGGCCAGCAGCAGGGCCATCACGCTTTCCGCCAGGGCGCTGCGTGCGAGGTTGAGGCCGCCGCCGAAGGCGCGCTGCTCGCGGCGCAGGAACACCGCGATCACCCCGAGCACACGGGGCAGGAACAGCAGCGACAGTGTCCAGGCCCACAGGCTGGCGCGTTCGGCCAGGCTGGCGTGCCAGTCGGTGCCACTGGCGCTGTCGAGCACCAGCATGGTGGTGCCCAGGGCCATGAACAACAGCCACAGCGGGGCCGACAGGTAGGACATGGCGCCGACGCCGAACATGAAGCGGTGCACACGGTGGATGCCGGGCTCGGCCATCAGGCGGGCATTCTGCAGATTGCCCTGGCACCAGCGGCGGTCGCGCTGCAGCTCGCTGATCAGGTCCGGCGGCTGCTGCTCGTAGCTGCCCTGCAGGTCGGACACCAGCCAGACCTTGTAGCCGGCACGGCGCATCAGCGCGGCCTCGACGAAGTCGTGCGACATGATGCTGCCGGCCAGGCCGCCACGGCCGCGGATCGGCGCCAGCGCGCAGTGGCGCATGAAGGGCTCGATGCGGATGATGGCGTTGTGGCCCCAGTAGTGCGATTCGCCGAGCTGCCAGAACTGCATGCCGAGCGTGAACAGGCGCCCGGTCACGCGGGCAGCGAACTGCTGCGCGCGGGCGTGCAGCGTGGCGTGGCCGATGGCCTGCGTGGCGGTCTGGATGATGCCGGCATCGGGGTGGGCTTCCATCAGTTGCACCAGCGAGACCAGGCAGCGGCCGCTCATCACGCTGTCGGCGTCGAGCACGACCATGTAGCGGTAGTTGCGGCCCCAGCGGCGGCAGAAATCGGCCACGTTGCCGGCCTTGCGGTGGGTGCGGCGCTGGCGCAGGC
>NZ_JAQVEJ010000073.1 GCF_028698005.1 Hydrogenophaga sp. | reverse complement strand
GCCACCGAGCCCGGTGGTCTGATCGAGGTCAAGCTCGCCAATGGCGGCTCGGTCAAGGGCCGCACGGTGATCCTGTCCACCGGTGCACGCTGGCGCAATGTCAACGTGCCCGGTGAGCAGGAGTACAAGAACAAGGGCGTGGCCTATTGCCCGCACTGCGATGGCCCGCTGTTCAAGGGCAAGCGCGTGGCGGTGATTGGTGGCGGCAACTCCGGTATCGAGGCGGCGATCGACCTGGCCGGCGTGGTCGAACATGTGACCGTGATCGAATTCGCCGATCAGCTCAAGGCCGACGCAGTGCTGGTGAGCAAGCTCAAGAGCCTGCCCAATGTGGTGATCCACGTCAACGCGCAGACCACCGAGATCACCGGCGCCGACGGCAAGGTCAACGGCCTGAAGTTCAAGGACCGCGCCACGGGTGAAGAGCATGTCGTCCCGGTGGCCGGTGTGTTCGTGCAGATCGGCCTGGTGCCCAACACCGAATGGCTCAAGGGCACGGTGGAGCTGAGCAAGTTCGGCGAGATCGTGGTCGATGCCAAGGGGCAGACCAATGTGCCGGGCGTGTTTGCGGCCGGTGACTGCACCACGGTGCCCTACAAGCAGATCGTCATCGCGGCCGGTGACGGCGCCAAGGCCGCACTCAGCGCCTTCGACTACCTGATCCGCCAGTCGGCGCCAGCGCCTGCGGAGGCGGCCCTGGCAGGCTGAGCCAGCCGCGCCCCACGGCGCATCTAACCCACCCAGGGGCTTCGGAACACCGAAGCCCTTTTCTTTTGTGGCCTCATGGAAACAGGAGTGCCGGCCGCGTGCGACCGGCCGGCGCTGCCGCCCATTTTTTTGCTAGGTGCTTTCCCTAGGGTGGCCGGTGTGAGGGTCGCGGCGAAATTTTGCCGTAAGAAAGCCGCGACAAAGTGCACCGCGTAATGCCAGAAGCTGCGCGGATTTCCGGTCCGTCAAGACGGCAGGTGGCATGCAAAGCGCGGCGGTTCTCCGCTCCATCCGTCATTGAATGAGGAGATGTCAAACATGAAAGTAGATGGCAACGCGCGGGCCTATTGGTCCGCAACGCTGGGCCTGCTGACCAAGGTGCTGGTCATCTGGTTCGTCGTACCCTACCTGGGCGGCATTGTTTTTGCCGATGCCCTCAACGGGATCAAGCTCGGCGGTTATCCCCTCGGGTTCTGGATCGCCCACCAAGGATCGATCTATCTGTTCATTGTCCTGATCTTCTGGTACGCCAAAAAGATGAGTGCAATCGATCATAAGTTCGGTATGCAGGAAGACTGATCAAGAGGACACCCGAACCATGGAACTTCAAACCCTGACCTACCTGATCGTGGGCCTGTCCTTTGCGATCTACATCGGCATTGCCATCTGGTCGCGTGCAGGCAGCACCTCCGACTTCTATGTGGCTGGCGGCGGCGTGCACCCCATCACCAACGGCATGGCGACGGCGGCCGACTGGATGTCGGCCGCCTCGTTCATCTCGATGGCCGGCCTGATCTCCAACATGGGCTACGGCGGTGCCGTGTTCCTGATGGGCTGGACCGGTGGCTACGTGCTGCTGGCCTGCCTGCTGGCCCCGTACCTGCGCAAGTTCGGCAAGTTCACCGTGCCGCAGTTCATCGGTGACCGCTACTACTCGCAGACCGCCCGCACGACCGCCGTGGTGTGCCTGCTGGTGGCCTCGACGACCTACATCATCGGGCAGATGACCGGCGTGGGCGTGACCTTCTCGCGCTTCCTGGGCGTGTCCAGCGATACGGGCATTTATCTGGGCATGGCGATCGTGTTCGCCTACGCGGTGTTCGGCGGCATGAAGGGCATCACCTACACCCAGGTCGCGCAGTACATCGTGCTGATCCTGGCCTACCTGGTGCCGGCGTTCTTCATCTCGCTGAACCTGACGGGCAACTTCCTGCCGCAGTTGGGTCTGGGCTCCGACCTGGCGGGTACCGACGTGTCGCTGCTGGCCAAGCTGGACCAGGTGGTGACGGATCTGGGCTTTGCCGAATACACGACCTCTTCGGCCGGTTCCATGTTCAACATGTTCTGCTACACGATGTCGCTGATGATCGGTACCGCCGGTCTGCCGCACGTGATCGTCCGCTTCTTCACCGTGCCCAAGGTCTCTGACGCCCGCATGTCGGCTGGCTGGGCCCTGGTCTTCATCGCCCTGCTGTACACCACGGCCCCCGCCGTCGGTGCCATGGCGCGTCTGAACCTGTTCGGCACCACCAACACCACCGTCGGTATCGGCACCGGCCCGGATGGCCAGATGGTCGTCAAACCCGACGTGGTCAAGGCCAATGGCGACATGTTCGCACCGGACGCCAGCCTGAAGTACGACGAGCGTCCCGACTGGATGAAGCGCTGGGAGCAGACCGGCCTGCTGAAGTTCGAGGACAAGAACGGTGACGGCCGCATCCAGTACTACAACGACAAGACCGCCAATGCCGATGCCAAGGCCAAGGCCGAAGCCGCGGGCTGGAAGGGCAACGAGCTGACGGTGAACGCCGACATCATCGTGATGGCCAACCCGGAAATCGCGCAACTGCCCAACTGGGTGATCGCGCTGGTGGCTGCCGGTGGCCTGGCTGCCGCACTGTCCACTGCTGCCGGTCTGCTGCTGGCCATTTCCTCGGCCATCTCGCATGACCTCATCAAGGGGGCCATCAAGCCCGACATCAGCGAGAAGGGCGAACTCATGGCCGGCAAGATCGCCATGGCCGGTGCCATTGTCGTGGCCGGCTGGCTGGGTCTGAACCCGCCGGGCTTCGCGGCAGGCACCGTGGCGCTGGCCTTCGGTATCGCCGCCTCGACCATTTTCCCGGCCATCATGATGGGCATCTTCAGCAAGAGCATCAATGACAAGGGCGCTACCGCCGGCATGCTGGCGGGTCTGTTCGCGACCTTGTTCTACGTGTTTGCGCACAAGGGTCTGTTCTTCATCAAGGGCACGGAGTACACCGACCTGATTGGTGGTCCGAACAGCTTCCTGACTCTGACCCCCGAAGCCTTTGGCACCATTGGGGCTGTCGTGAACTTCGTGGTGGCCTACCTCGTGAGCAAGGCCTCCAAGCCGGTTCCGTCGCACATCCAGGATCTGGTGGAATCGGTGCGCGTGCCCAAGGGCGCAGGTGGCGCTGTCGCTCACTGATACTGATACGCCGAGCCACACCGGAGGCTGGATGGCCTCCGGTACCGAGCCCCGTTGACCGCAAGGCCGGCGGGGCTTTCTTTTCTCTATCCCTTTGTTCCCGGGGTCACTTCAGAGCAGAATCGACAACCGCATGAGCATCTTCATCTTGAACTGGATCTTTCTCCTGGCCCTGGTGCCGGTGGCCTTCTTCTGGTTGCGCCGGGCCTGGCGCATCCTGGTCAAACGTGACTTCTCGGAGGTGGCCCTGAAAAAGGGCATGCCACCGCCGGATGCGGAGAGATTCGCCCCCTACGAAATGGTCATCAACCTGATCGGTGGCGTGGTGCTGGTTGGCGTAATGGTGGCGGTGCTGGGATTCCAGGCGCTGGCGCATGAAGACTGGGTTGCCGTTGCCGGCTCGACCTTGTGGCTGAAGCTGTTCCTGTCCTATGCCCTGGCCCGCCATGCGCATGGCGGCGCCTCGGCACTGACCAAGTCCTCCCTTGGCCAACGCGTGGCCAAGGGGCGTGACAAGGCCGGCTGACGGCGGCGAACCGGCCGATCGTCCCGGCGTGGCTTTCAGTAGGCCAGCCGCCCGGGCTGCAACTCCTGCAGGATGGTGGTGGCGATCTCCTCGATCGACTTGGTGGTGGTCGAAAGCCACCGGATGCCCTCGCGGCGCATCATGGCCTCGGCCTCGTGCACCTCGCGTCGGCAGTTCTCCAGGCTGGCGTAGCGCGAGCCCGGCCGGCGCTCGTTGCGGATCTCCGACAGGCGCTCGGGTGCAATGGTCAGCCCGAAGATCTTCTTGCGGTGGGGCACCAGCGCCGGCGGCAATTTGCGGCGATCGAAGTCCTCGGGGATGAGCGGGTAGTTCGAGGCCTTGAGCCCGTGCTGCATGGCCAGGTACAGCGAGGTCGGCGTCTTGCCGCTGCGGCTGACGCCCACCAGGATCACGTCCGCGCTTTCCAGGTCCCGGTTGCTCTGGCCATCGTCGTGCGCGAGCGCGAAGTTGATGGCCTCGATGCGGTCGTTGTACTCCTTGCTCCTGGAGATGTCGGAAAAGCGCCCCACACGGTGGTTGGACTTGACGCCCAGCTCTTCCTCGATCGGCTGCACGAAGGTGTCGAACAGGTCGAACAGCTTGGCCTTGCACTGCGTCTTGAGGACGGTGAGGACTTCGGTGTTGACCACCGTGGTGAACACCAGCGGCCGCTTGCCGTCGACCTCGGCGGCGTGGTTGATCTGCCGCACTGCCTGGTGGGCCTTGTCCACGCTGTCCAGGAAGGGCAGGCGGACCCGCCGCAGCGGCGCCTCGAATTGAGCCAGGATGGCGTTGCCAAAGGCCTCGGCCGTGATGCCGGTGCCATCGGAGACATAGAAAACGGTGCGGTTGGACATGGGTTCGGTTACCTGTGCGGGCGTTGTGGCTCTACCGCTATTCTGCACAGGCTGCCGGGCCGTCGGCTGGGCGGTGTTGGCCGAGGGCCCCTACAATGTCGTCTGGGCGCCGGCTCGGGGAGTTTTCTGGCCGGCGTTTTGCCCAATCCGAATGCCGCTTTGTGCCCTGGCCCGACCCATAACAGAACGACAGGTCCCACCACCAGCGCATGGAGCCCCCGTTTTATCAACTTGAGCGGAGCAATCCATGTCCAACCTGTTCAGTCCGACCGATCTGGTCGTACCTTTCGAGAAACTGCGCATGACCGACGTTGAAACCGTCGGCGGCAAGAATGCAAGCCTGGGCGAGATGATCTCGCAACTGCCCGAGGGCGTGAAGGTGCCCACGGGCTTCGCGACCACGGCGCACGCCTTCCGCGAGTTCCTCAAGCACGACGGCCTGTCCGAGCGCATCAGCCAGCGCCTGGCCGCCCTTGATACCGAGGACGTGCGCGCACTGGCCGAGGCCGGTGCCGAGATTCGCGGCTGGGTCGAAGCACAGCCCTTCCCGGCCGACCTGGAGAAGGCCATCCGCGAGGAGTTCGCGCGCCTGAGTGCGGGCAACGAGCAGGCCTCGTTTGCCGTGCGCTCGTCGGCCACGGCCGAGGACCTGCCCGACGCCTCCTTCGCCGGCCAGCAGGAGACGTTCCTGAACGTGGTGGGCATCGAGGACGTCCTGCACAAGATGAAGGAGGTGTTTGCCTCCCTGTACAACGACCGCGCCATCTCCTATCGCGTGCACAAGGGCTTCGCGCACGATGTGGTGGCCCTGTCGGCGGGCGTGCAGCGCATGGTGCGCTCCGACCTGGGCGCTGCCGGCGTGATGTTCACCATCGACACCGAAAGCGGCTTCGAGGACGTGGTGTTCATCACCGCCAGCTACGGCCTGGGCGAGACGGTGGTGCAGGGCGCCGTGAACCCCGACGAGTACTACGTGCACAAGCCCATGCTGCAAGCCGGCAAGAAGGCCGTGATCCGCCGCAACCTGGGTTCCAAGCTGATCGAGATGGTGTTTTCCTCGCCCGAGGAAAAGGCCGCCACCGGCAAGCTGGTCAAGACCGTGGACGTGCCCGTCGAGCTGCGCAATCGCTACAGCCTGACCGAGGCCGAGGTCGAGCAACTGGCCCGGTATGCCCTGATCATCGAGAAGCACTACGGCCGCCCGATGGACATCGAGTGGGGCAAGGACGGCACCGACGGCCAGCTCTACATCCTCCAGGCCCGTCCCGAGACGGTCAAGAGCCAGTCGGCCGGCAAGGTCGAGACGCGCTACAAGCTCAAGGGCAAGGGCACGGTGCTGGCGTCCGGCCGCGCCATCGGCCAGAAGGTGGGTACGGGTCCGGTGCGCCTGGTGCACAACATCAGCGAGATGGACAAGGTGCAGCCCGGCGACGTGCTGGTCACCGACATGACCGACCCCAACTGGGAACCGGTGATGAAGCGTGCCAGCGCCATCGTGACCAACCGCGGTGGCCGCACCTGCCACGCGGCCATCATCGCGCGCGAACTCGGCATCCCGGCCGTGGTCGGCTGCGGCAACGCCACCGAGACGCTCAAGGACGGCACGCTGGTCACCGTGAGCTGCGCCGAGGGTGACACCGGCAACATCTATGACGGTCTGCTGGAGACCGAGATCACCGAGGTGCAGCGCGGCGAAATGCCCGCCATCGACGTGAAGATCATGATGAACGTGGGCAACCCCCAGCTGGCCTTCGATTTCGCGCAGATCCCCAATGGCGGGGTCGGTCTGGCACGTCTGGAGTTCATCATCAACAACAACATCGGTGTGCACCCGAAGGCGATCCTCGACTATCCCGCGGTCGATGCCGACCTGAAGAAGGCGGTCGAGTCCGTGGCCCGTGGCCATGCCTCGCCGCGTGCCTTCTACGTCGACAAGGTGGCCGAAGGCGTGGCGACCATCGCCGCCGCCTTCTGGCCCAAGCCGGTGATCGTGCGCCTGTCGGACTTCAAGTCGAACGAGTACCGCAAGCTGGTCGGCGGCAGCCGCTACGAGCCCGACGAGGAAAACCCGATGCTGGGCTTCCGCGGTGCGGCCCGCTACATCAGCCAGGACTTCGCCGAAGCCTTCGCCATGGAATGCGAGGCGCTCAAGCGCGTGCGCGAGGACATGGGCCTGACCAACGTGCAGGTGATGGTGCCCTTTGTCCGCACACTCGAGCAGGCGCGCAAGGTCACCGAACTGCTGGCTGCTCAGGGCCTCAAGCGCGGCGAGAACGATCTCAAGCTCATCATGATGTGCGAGATCCCGAGCAACGCCGTGCTGGCCCAGGACTTCCTGCAGTACTTCGACGGCTTCTCGATCGGCTCCAACGACCTGACCCAGCTCACCCTGGGTCTGGACCGCGACTCGGGCATGGAACTGCTGGCACACGACTTCGATGAGCGCGATCCGGCCGTGCAGGCGCTGCTCAAACTGGCCATCGGCGCCTGCAAGGCCCAGGGCAAGTACGTGGGCATCTGTGGCCAGGGCCCCAGCGACCACCCGGACTTTGCCCAGTGGCTGCGCAACGAGGGCATCAGCTCGATCTCGCTGAACCCCGACACGGTGGTGGACACCTGGCAGCTGCTGGCCAGCAGCTGAGGCGCCAGGGCGGCGCAGTCCATGACGTGGCGTCGCCAGCGCCACGTCGTCTTCTCTGCGGACCTGGCGTAAGCCGTCGGTCAGTGCCGGGCGCACAATAGGGGGGGCGCCCGCCACCCATGGCCGGTGCGCAGAGGAGACGAAGACATGTTCGATAGCCTGACGGCGCAGCGTCTGGCAGCCCTGTTCGTGGCCGCCCTCCTGCTGTTGAACTTTCCCTTGCTGGCCCTGTGGGACCACGATGTTCGCGTGGGGGGGCTGCCCCTGTTCCCGCTGGCGCTGTTCGGCATCTGGGCCATGATGATCGCCGCGGTGGCATGGATCGTTGAAAGCGACGCCGGCGACACGCGCGACGGCGCGGCTGCGGGGGCACACCGGCGGGAGCCCTGACGTGCTGGCCGCACCCGTTGTCCTGGCCGTCTCCCTGGCCTATCTGCTGCTGCTGTTCGCGGTGGCCTACTGGGCCGACGCGCGTGCCGCCCAGGGGCGGTCGGTGATCGGCAACGCCTGGGTGTACGCGCTGTCCATGGCCGTGTACTGTACGGCCTGGACCTATTTCGGCAGTGTCGGCCGCGCGGCCGATTCCGGTGTCTGGTTCCTGCCCATCTACCTGGGGCCCATGCTGGCCATGATCCTGGCCTGGCAGGTGGTGCGCAAGATGATCCGCATTTCGCGCGCCTGGCGCATCACCTCGATCGCCGACTTCATTGCCAGCCGCTATGGCAAGAGTCCGCTGCTGGCCGGGCTGGTCACGCTGATCACCGTGGTGGGCATCGTCCCGTACATCGCTCTGCAGCTCAAGGGGGTGGCCAGCGCCTTTGCCGTGCTCACGGCATCGCCGGACAATCCGGTGGCGGCTCCGGGCGGGCCGTGGTGGCAGGACTCGACGCTGTTCGTGGCCTTGCTGCTGGCCGGTTTCACCATCGTCTTCGGCACCCGCCACCTGGACAGCACCGAACGGCACGAAGGCATGGTGGCCGCGATTGCGTTCGAGTCCGTGGTGAAACTGCTGGCCTTCCTGGCCGTGGGCACGTTCGTCACCTGGGGCCTGTTCGACGGGCTGAGGGACGTATTCGGACGGGCCGATGCCATACCCGACATACGGCGCCTGCTGGTGTTCGGCCAGGGGCAGCCCTTTCCCTACGCCCAGTGGCTGGGGCTGACGCTGCTGGCCATGTTTTCGGTGGTGTTTCTGCCGCGCCAGTTCCAGGTGATGGTGGTTGAAAACGTGGATGAACGCCACCTGCGGCGGGCCGTGTGGGTGTTTCCGGCGTACCTGCTGCTGATCAACCTGCTGGTGCTGCCGATCGCGGTCGGTGGACTGCTGTACTTCGGCCAGCGTCCTGTGAACCCGGAAACCTTCGTGCTGTCGCTGCCCCTGGCCGAGGGCTGGCGCATGCTGGCGTTGCTGGGCTTCGTGGGGGGGCTGTCGGCGGCCACGGGCATGGTCATTGTCGAAGCCATCGCCGTCTCGACCATGGTGTGCAACGATCTGGTGATGCCGCTGCTGCTGCGCACGCGGCGTTTCGGCATCACGGCCAGGGGGGATGTGAGCCGGCTGTTGCTGCGGATCCGCCGCCTGGCCATCCTCGGCATTTTGCTTCTGGGCTACGTCTACTTCCGCCTGGCGGGCGAGGCCTATGCACTGGTGAGCATCGGCCTGATCAGTTTCGCGGCGGTGGCGCAGTTCGCGCCGGCCATGATCGGCGGCATGTACTGGCGCGGCGGCACGCGCGTCGGTGCGCTGGTCGGCTTGCTGGCCGGCTTCCTGCTCTGGATCTACACCCTGATGCTGCCTTCGCTGGCACGGTCGGGCTGGTTTCCGGACGCCTTTCTGGCCCACGGCCCCTGGGGGGTGGCGTGGCTCAGGCCCGAGTCACTGCTGGGGCTGGACGGTCTGGACAACCTGACCCATTCGCTGTTCTGGAGTCTGGTGGCCAACACCGGGGCCTATGTCGGCCTGTCGCTGTGGCGTCCGCCGTCGGCGCGCGAGACGAGTCAGGCGCTGCTGTTTGTCGACGTGTTTCAGCGGCAGGCCGAAGGCAGCCGGCCCGTGTTCTGGCGCGGCCGCGCGCGTCTGGCCGACCTGCGCGGCCTGATGGAACGTTTCCTGGGGGTGGAGCGCGCCTCGGCCCTGCTGCACGATTACGCACGCCGTGCCGGTGTGGCGGCGCCCGAGGAGGTTGCGCCGGATGCCAAGCTGGTGCAGTTTGTCGAAACCCAGCTGGCCGGTGCCATCGGCAGCGCATCGGCACGCATCGTGGTGGCCTCGGCGGTGGACGAGGACATGCTCGACATCAAGGGCGTGATGCGCATTCTCGACGAGGCGTCGCAGTTGCGGGCCTATTCCCATGCGCTGGAAGAAAAGTCCCGCTCGCTGGAGCGGGCAACGGCCGAGTTGCGGGCGGCGAATGAAAAGCTGCAGAGCCTGGACCGGCTCAAGGACGACTTCATGTCATCGGTCACGCACGAGTTGCGTACGCCCCTGACCTCGATCCGGGCGCTGGCCGAAATGCTGCACGACGATCCCGGCATGGAGGAGGCGCAACGGCAGCAGTTCCTGCGCATCATCGTGACCGAGACCGAGCGCCTGAGCCGGCTGGTCAACCAGGTTCTCGACATGGCCAAGATCGAGGCCGGCCAGGCCGACTGGCGCAGCGCCGACATCGATGTGCGGCAGGTGCTGGAGCTGGCGGCCGACAGCATGGCCGAGACATTCCGCGAGCAGGGCGTGCAATTGCGGCTGTCGCTGCCGGCGAGGGTGCCCCTGGTGCGCGCAGATGCGGACCGCCTGATGCAGGTCGTGCTCAACCTGCTGTCGAATGCGGTCAAGTATGCGCCGCGGGGCGATGGCTGGGTGGCACTGCGCCTGCGGTCCGACGATGCCTACGTGGTGATCGAGGTGGAGGACAACGGCCCGGGTATTCCGCTGGACCAGCAGGACATGGTGTTCGACCGGTTCCTGCAGGTGGCGGGCGACGACCACTACCGGCCCGGCGGCACCGGTCTGGGCCTGCCGATCAGCCGCCGGATCATCGAACATTTCGGTGGCCATCTGTGGTTCCGGTCGACGCCGGGTCAGGGAGCCTGCTTCGTCGCCGAATTGCCGGTCCACAGGGATGAGGCGACCACCGGCAGACCACTTCCAGGGAGAAACAACACATGAAAGCGAAGAAAATCCTGATCGTCGATGACGAACCCAACATCCTGATATCGCTGGAGTTCCTGATGAAGCGCGAGGGCTACGAGGTCGTTCTGGCGCGCGACGGGCAGGAAGCGATCGATGCCATCGCCCGTGAGCGACCGGACCTGGTCCTGCTGGACGTCATGATGCCGGTCAAGAGCGGCTTCGACGTCTGCCACGAGGTGCGATCGAGCGAGACAGCCCGTGACACCACCATCGTCATGCTGACGGCCAAGGGACGGGACACCGATATCGCCAAGGGGATGGCGCTGGGGGCCGATGCCTACATGACCAAACCGTTTTCGACCAGGGAGCTGGTCGAGAAGGTGAGCGATTTGCTGCGGGGCCGCGCATGAGCGGACACCGCCGGTTCGATCGGCGCCTGTGGATGCTGATGGCCGCCGTGGCGGCGGTATCGCTCGCCTGGCCGCTGCTGGCCGTCGTCATGGTGGGCTCGACCCTGGAGGCTGCGCAGCGCAGCCAGCTCTGGGCGTTGCTGGATGAGCGCCTGGCCCTGATCCCTCTGGCCTGGGGCATGGGCATGGTTGCCGTGGTGTGGTTGCTGCAACGCTGGTTCGAGCATTGGGTGACGCCCTCGGTGCAACTGGCGGAGGAGGCGCAGGTGCTGCTGAAAGCGGACGTCGTCCGTCCGCTGCAGCCCAGGGGCAGTGCCGAGACGCGAGAGATGGTGCGCCTGCTCAATGCCCTGGTCGAGCAGCGAGAAAGCCTGCGCCAGACCATGGACGAACGCGTGCGTGAAGCGGCGCGCGACATTGAGCAGGAGCGCCAGCGCCTGGCCGCCCTGATGTCGGAGCTCGCGCAGAGCGTGGTCGTGTGCAACCTTGATGGCCGCATCCTGCTCTACAACAACCGCGCCCGCCTGCAATTCAGGGCCATGTCGCAAGCGCCGGGCGTGGCCGGCGGCGCCGAACTGATCGGGCTGGGACGCTCGATCTATGCGGCCTTTGATCGCCGCTTGATCAGCCATGCCCTCGACCATATCCGCCGGCGCATGGACCGCGGTGCCAGTCAGCCGGCGGCCCAGTTCGTCACCAGCACCGCTGCCGGGCAACTGCTGCGGGTGCAGATGGCCCCGGTGCGAGCCGTGGACGACGATCAGACGCCGGCAGACGATCCGCTGGCGGGCTTTGTCCTGGTGCTGGACAACATCACGCGGGAGTTCGAGGCCGAAGCCATCAAGGACCGCTTGCTGCTGGGGCTGACCGAGCGCAGCCGGGCGTCGCTGGCCAGCCTGCAAGCGGCCCTGGACATGCTGGACTACCCGGATCTGGATGCGTCGATGCGCGAGCGCTTCCTCGGGGTGATCCGCGACGAGACGCGCGTGCTCAGCCAACGCGTCGGCCAGCTGACGTCCGAGTCCGCCGGGGCCCTGCTGACGCACTGGCCGCGCGAGGAAATGCTGGGCCAGGACTTCGTGTCCGTGGCCCTGCGCCAGATCGGCGACCTGGCAGGTGTGCCGGCGTCGGCCGATGCGGTCGACGACAGCCTGTGGCTGCATATCGAGAGCTTTTCCTTGCTGCAGGCTCTGTGCTACCTGGCGCACAGGCTGTCGGACGAGTTCGGCGTTCGCGTTGTCCAGCTTCGCCTGATGCGGGACCTGGCGGTGCATGACAAGGCGCATCTGGACTTGATGTGGTCGGGCCATGCGATGAGTACCGAGACCGTCATGAGCTGGGAGCTCGATCCGATGACGGTGGGCGGCGTACCCGCGGCCCTGACCGTGCGCGACGTGGTCGAGCGGCACGACGGGGCCTTCTGGTTTGAACGCGAACGCCAGCGCCACCGTGCATTCTTCCGTTTTCTGCTGCCCACCGTCACGCCGCCGCAGGAGCCAGGTGGCGACAGCGTCTTGCTGCCCGGCGATGGCCGTCCGGAATACTACGATTTCGATCTGTTCAAGACCACGGCGCAGACCTTGAACCTGGACGACAGGCCCCTGACCGGACTGACCTACACGGTGTTCGACACCGAAACCACCGGCCTCAATCCCTCACAGGGCGATCAGATCATCCAGATCGGTGCGGTGCGCATGGTGAACCAGAAGCTGCTGCGGCAGGAATGCTTTGAGCAACTGGTGGATCCACGGCGGCCGATCCCGGAGCAAGGCATGGCCATTCATGGCATACGGCCCGAGATGGTCAAGGGGCAGCCGACCATCGAGCAGGTGCTGCCCGCTTTCCATGCCTTTGCGCACGACACCGTGCTGGTGGCCCACAACGCGGCCTTCGACATGCGCTTTCTGCAACTGCAGGAAGGCAGTACCGGCCTGGTGTTTGATCACCCGGTTCTCGACACGCTGCTGCTGTCGGCGCTGGTGCATCCGAACCAGGACTCCCATCGACTGGAGGCCATCGCCGAACGCTTCGGCATTCCCGTCGTGGGCCGCCATACGGCGCTGGGTGACGCACTGGTGACGGCCGAGGTGATGCGGCGTCTGATCCCCCTGCTGGCCGAACGCGGTATCCGGACCTTGGGCCAGGCGCGCGAGGCAGCGCAGAAAACCATGTATGCGCGCCTGAAATACTGATCTGTCTCCGCTTAGAAGCGCCCCCCCTGGTAGCGCTGGCTCAGTACGTTCTGGAGCGACTGCACCACGGCGAAGGCGTCCTTGAGCTGGCTGCGCTCGAAGCTGGAAATGTCACGAGGATCGAGGAAGTTGTCGGGTGCGCTGCCGGCCGCGATCTGGCGCGCCTGATGCTGGATGCGGGTGGACGCCAGAAATTCCAGCGCATCGCGCAGATCCCGCGCGCTGTCTTCGCTGATGGCACCGCCGGCTGCGGCACCGAGCAGACGGTCGTGCGTGTTCACGGCCGCGTCCCCTCCGGCCAGCGCATAGATGCGCGCCAGGTCGACGATCGGGACGATGCCACTGTGCTTGAGGTCGATCTTGCCCTTGTGTTCCCCGGTGCGAATGGTGGACAGGCCCTTGAACACGCCCAGGGGAGGCTGGTGGTTCAGGGCATTGCCCACCATGTGCGCCAGGAAAATCGTGTTGCCCCGGGTCTGCTGCAGGACATCGCGCCGTAGTTCCTCGAGCAGGCTGGCCTGGCCGTGGATGGCCCTCAGGTCGAAGAACACGCAGGTCAGCATGAGCGATTTCGGCTCCGGCTCCCCGGTCCAGCGCGAGAAATACTCGGCCCATTTGCGCCGGGGCTGGCGCCACTGGTCGGTCATGGCCATCATCTCGCCGGGGCAGTGCACATAGCCACAGGCGTCGAGGCCATCGCAGAC
>NZ_JAQVEJ010000238.1 GCF_028698005.1 Hydrogenophaga sp. | reverse complement strand
TGACCATTGCCCACGGCTGCTACTGGAAAAAGTGCAGCTTCTGCGATGTGGGCCTGGACTACATCGGCCGCTACGAGACGGCCTCGGCTCGCACGCTGGTCGACCGCATCGAGCGCATCGTCGAGGAAACCGGTCAGACGGGCTTCCACTTCGTGGACGAGGCCGCCCCGCCCAAGGCGCTCAAGGCACTGGCCGAGGAACTGCTGCGGCGCGGGCTGACCATCAGCTGGTGGGGCAACATCCGCTTCGAAAAGACCTTCACGCCCGAACTGGCGGAGCTGCTGGCGCACAGCGGCTGCATCGCCATGAGTGGCGGTCTGGAAGTGGCGAGCGACCGTCTGCTGGCGCTGATGAAAAAGGGCGTCTCGGTGGAACAGGTCGCACGCGTGACGCGCGGCTTCACCGACGCCGGCATCCTGGTGCACGCCTACCTGATGTACGGTTTCCCGACCCAGACGCTGCAGGACACCGTGGACGCGCTGGAGTACGTGCGCCAGCTGTTCGAGAACAGTTGCATCCAGAGCGGCTTCTTCCACCGCTTCAGCTGCACCGTGCATTCGCCCGTGGGGCAGAACCCGGCCGAATACGGCATCGAGCTGATCCCGCTGCCCAAAGACGCGCGCTTCGCGAAGAACGACATCGGCTTCGTCGATCCCACCCCCATGCCCCCCGGCGTGGACCACGACCTGCTGGGCCAGGGCCTGCGCAAGGCGATCTACAACTACATGCACGGCCTGTGCGTGGAGGACGACGTGCGCCGCTGGTTCGAGCACCTGCCCTGCCCGGTGCCCCGGCCAACGGTCAAGCGCCAGCGGATTGGGCGGGCGCTGGCGGCGGGCAACTGAATCAGCCCCAGGATCGGGTCAACAACTCGTCCAGCGCGTCGGTGATGTCCTGGCCATGGTCGGCCAGGCTGGCGACGTATTCACCCAGTTGATCCGAAGCCACCGACACCATATCCAGCGGGTGCAGCACCACCGCCATGCCCTCGACCTCGAATACCGGGTTCAGCCGCGTGCCGGCCGATGCCGCCTGGCGCGGCAAAAGGCTGCGGCGCACCAAAGGCACCACCACGCGGCGCCGATAACCGTCGTACAGAGAAGACTGCACCAGCACGACGAACGGAATGCTCTCCTTGAGCGGCCCCCTGTTGCGGTGAACATCGAACTGCGCCATGCGGCCCTATCAAAGCGTGCTGTGCTCGTCGGCGAAGGAGCCGACCGCCTCATGCACCGCATTCCATTCACTGGCGCTGGCCCGAGCGGCTTGCTGCCTCTCATGGCGCTCGCGCTCCTGCTGCTGCACATAGCTGTTCAGCAGGGCTTCCACTGTGGCGGAAAGGTTGTGGCTGTAGCGTTTGGCCGACGCCACCACATCTTCAGACAAGGTCAGGTTGACCGGGCGCTTGCGGCCAACAGGCGCGGAAAGATGGACAGGCATGGCGACTCCTTTATGCGCATTCTATGCGCATCAACTGAGAACGTCGAATCCCAACCGTACCCTGCCACCAGGCCCTACGGATTTCGCAGATCGCCCAGTATCACGCCCCCCACCACCACGAGCGCGACGTATTTTGTCGTCATACCGAATACCATGCCCGTGATCGATCAGCGTCCCCGACAGCCTCGCCCAAACCTCCACCATTCAAAGAAAGGAACCCAGCCATGCCCATTGCCAACGCCATCCAGCGCGGTTCGATTGTCTATGTGTACAACGAGAAAAACCAGCAAATCTTCGCCCAACATGCCGGCAACGGCCCCGACGATGGCCTGATGGGCTACACCAGCCATTCGGTCAGCATCCGGCGCGGCCGTGTCATCTACACGTACAACGATAAAGGGTCGCAAACGGGTGCCCACCACGCCTGACTCTCAACAACAACCGCAGCAAGCACCACGACACCACCGAAGCCAGCAAGAAAACGCCGCCCTTTGAAAAGAGCGCCTCGCTGTACACCCTCACCGGACGCCTTGCGCACATGCTGCACGACCTCGACCCCATGGGCACGTGCTGCCGCCTCAACCTCGACATGGAAGACGAATACGCGTCCGAAGCGCCGCACATCGCCCGCCTGCTGGACGGCGGTGCAACCCTGCGCGATGCGGTGTGCCAGGTGTTTGACGAATGGTTCTGGGATGACTGCCTGCAAAACCGATGGGGAGAAGCGGGGTTGAATGCCCTGGTCGCCAAACTCGACCAGGGTCTGGAACACCTGTCGAATCGACACGACATGCCTGCCCTGCACGAGATGCTGTTCCACCACACATTGCCCGACCTGTCTACCGACGATCTCGGATGGAGCCACGCCGCCTTCATGCAGACCGCACCGAAGCAGTTGGACCCCAATGCCTTCGACAGCGAGCCCGCATGCCGCGCAGGCATGCCCGTGATCAGCCTGGACGAGCCCGCCGTCGAAGACAGTGATGGCGAACCCGCGAGCGGCGTCCACCAGCCGGCAATGCCCCGCCCCCACGAACCCGACCCCGCCAACACCCTGCCATGGCTGCATGCCCTGCTGTTGGAAAAAACCCGGCGCCGCACGCCACCGGAACACCTGCTGAGCTACCCGCAGTTTCTTCAACAGGTGCAACACCGGACAAGCGGCTGAACCCATGCCCCGACCATTCTTCCAACGGGCGTTCGATGAATGGCTGGCATCAATCCAGTGAACAAGCACCTTCCATCATGAAAAAAGTCGTCGTCTATTGCCACGGGTATGGCTCGTCATCCCATTCCGACAAGGTCCGGCGCATCGAGGCCATGGGGTTCGAGGTGATCGCCCATGACATTGATCTGGACCCATCGGTATCCCTTCCCCGACTTGACCAGGCCATCGAAGACTGGTGCATCGAATATTTCGGTGCCGAGCACGTGGAGCTCTTCTTCGTCGGCACTTCCCTTGGCGCCTGGTATGCCAACAAACTGGGGCACGCATTCGGCTCCGATACCGTGCTCATCAACCCCGCGCTTGATCCCGCGCAATCGCTGGGAAAGTATGGGGTTCCCGAAGACATCCTGCAAAAATACGCCCTGATGGCCACCCAAACTCCCCCACTTATGGCCACCTCAAACTCCCCCACCTGAACTGATCGGGGATAGGGTTTCAACGCCGGCGCCGTCGGCACCTGTTGGCAGGACATGGATCCGGTCTTCC
>NZ_JAQVEJ010000237.1 GCF_028698005.1 Hydrogenophaga sp. | reverse complement strand
GGCGGGCTGGACGCTGGGCGGAGAAGTCCAGGCATCGGGCCGCCGCTTCGAGAACGCCGCCAACACCCAGGAGCTCAATGGCTATGCGCTCGTCAACCTGTACGCCAGCACGCGCATCGCGCGCGACTTCACGCTGCTGGCCCGCGTGGACAACCTGGCCGACAAGGACTACCAGGTGGCGCGCACCTACGTGATGCCGGGGCGCACGCTCTATGTCGGTCTGAAGTGGGCGCCGCAGCGCTGAGCCCGGCTGGCGCACGCTGCCCCGCCGTGCTGGTCACGGCGGCGGCCTCGGGCCAGGGCAAGACCACCGTCACCGCCGCGCTGGCTCGCCTGCACGCGCGCCAGGGGCGGCGCGTGCGGGTGTTCAAGTGCGGGCCGGACTTCCTGGACCCGCAGTGGCACCAACTCGCCAGCGGCGTGCCCGTGCACCAGCTCGACCTGTGGATGACCGGCGAGGCCGATGCCCGCGCGCGCCTGCACGCCGCCGCGCGGGAGGCCGACCTGATCATCGTCGAAGGCGTGATGGGCCTGTTCGACGGCGTGCCCAGCGCCGCCGATCTGGCTGAACGCCTGGGCCTGCCCGTGCTGGCCGTGGTCGACGCGTCGGCCATGGCGGGCACCTTCGGCGCGCTGGCGCTGGGGCTGCAGCAGTACCGGCCCGGCTTGCGCTGGGCGGGCGTGCTGGCCAACCGGGTGGCCAGCGAGCGGCATGCGCAACTGCTGCGAGAGGGCCTGCGCACGCCGGCGCACTGGCTGGGCGCGCTCATGCGCGTGGCGGTGGATGGTGAGGCCGCGGGCCCCAAGGCAGGACTGCTGCCCGAGCGCCACCTGGGCCTCGTGAACGCGCAGGAACTGGCCGACCGGGTGGAGCGGCTCGATGCCGCCGCCGACGCGCTGGCCGCGACGCCGCTGGGCCGGATGACGGCGCAGGACTGGCAGCGCTGGGCCGTGGACTTCGCGCCGCCCGACGAGGCGGAGGAAACCCCGCCGCTGCTGGCAGGCCGCACCGTGGCCGTGGCGCGCGATGCCGCCTTCTGCTTCATCTACGAGGCCAACATCGATTGCCTGCGCCGCCTGGGCGCGCAGGTGGTGTTCTTCTCGCCGCTGCAGGACGCCGCGCTGCCGCCCTGCGACGCGCTCTGGCTGCCTGGCGGCTACCCCGAACTGCACATGGCGCGCCTGGCCGCCAACCAGGCGATGCGTGCCAGCCTCGCGGCCCATGTCGCCCAGGCCAAGCCCGTGTGGGCGGAGTGCGGCGGCATGATGGCGCTGTGCGAGGCGATCACGCTGGCCGACGGCACGCGCCACCCGGCCTGGGGCCTGCTGCCCGGCGAGGTGCGCATGCAGCGCCGCCTGGCGGCGCTGGGGCCGCAGCAGCTCGATCTGGACGGCCAGGTGCTGCGCGGTCACACCTTCCACTACTCGACCCTGGACAGCGGCGCCGCGGTCTGGGCCCGCACCGCGCGGCCCGATGCAGCGCCCGCGCCCGGCACGGGCGAGGCGGTGTACCGCCATGGCAGCATCCGCGCCAGCTACTTCCACGCATGGTTCGCCTCCAGCCCGGCCGCGGTGGCGCGGCTGCTGGGCGCGGGCGGGGCAACCGGGGTGACGACCGAGGCGACAATAGGCGGCGCATGAACCCGAGCCTTTCCATTGCCCGCAGCGAGCTGATCCTGGGCGGCCAGAAGAGCGGCAAGTCGCGCCGCGCCGAGGGGCTGGCGCGCGACTGGCTGGCCCAGGCGCCGCAGCACCGTGCCCTGCTCATCGCCACCGGCCAGGCGCACGACGACGAGATGCGCGAGCGCATCGCCCGCCACCGGCGCGAGCGCGCCGAGCGCGTGCCGGGCCTGGCCACGCTGGAGGAGCCGCGCGAGCTGGCGGACGCCATCGCGCGCCATGGCGCGGCGCACACGCTGATCGTGGTCGACTGCCTCACGCTGTGGCTGACCCACTGGCTCATGCCGCCGGAAGAACATACCCGGCAGGAGCAGACACCGCCCGCCGGCTGGCCAGCGCCGGCCGCGCCGCTGCTGGAGGCGGTCCGGCAATCCCCGGGTCCCGTGGTGCTGGTGGGCAACGAGATCGGTCTGGGGGTCATTCCGATGGGCCGCGAGGTGCGCGCCTTCGTCGACGCGCTCGGGTCGCTGAACCAGCAGGTGGCCGGGGTGTGCGAGCGCGTAACCCTGATGGCAGCCGGGTTGCCGCTTTTCCTCAAGAACCCTTCATGAACCCGACTCCCATCCGCCGCATTCCCTGGGTGCTCGCCCTCCTGCTCGTGCCGGCCCTGCTCATGACGCGGCCGGCCGGCGCCGAACCCGTGCAGATCACCGACGACCGGGGCCGCGTGGTGACCATCGCGCAGCCGCCGCAGCGCATCGCCAGCCTGCTGCCATCGCTGACCGAGAGCGTCTGCGCGCTGGGCGAGTGCCACCGGCTCGTGGGCGTGGACCGTTTTTCCAACTGGCCCGATGCCGTGCGCGAGCTGCCGCAGCTGGGCGGCTACATCGACCCGAGCATCGAGGCCGTGGCGGCGCTCAGGCCCGACCTGGTGCTGGTGGCCAGCAGCACGCGCGCCAGCGAGCGGCTGGAGGCGCTGGGCCTCACGGTGCTGGCGCTCGAACCCAAGGTGCACGCCGACGTGCGCCGCGTGCTGGGCGACGTGGCGCGCGCGCTGCACCTGCCGCGGCCGCAGGACGCCGCCGACCGGCTCTGGCGCGAGATCGATGCGGGGGTGCAGGCGGCGGCGCAGTCGCTGCCGCCCCGGGCGCGTGGCGCGCGGGTGTACTTCGAGGTGAGCCGGGGCCCGTACGCCGCAGGTACGGCCTCGTTCATCGGCGAGACCCTGGCCCGCCTGGGCGCGGAGAACGTGGTGGGCGCCGAGCTGGGCCCGTTCCCGCGCCTGAACCCCGAATTCGTGGTGCGCGCCAACCCTGGTGTGATCATGGTCGGCAACCGCAGCATGCAGCCCATGGTGATGTACCCGGGCTGGCAGGGCATCGCGGCCGTGCGCGACAAGCGCGTGTGCGTGTTCGGCCCCGGCGAGTCGGACGTGGTGGTGCGCCCCGGCCCGCGCATGCCCGAGGCCGCGCGCATCATGGCGCGCTGCCTGGCCGAAACGGCGCGATGACGGACCTGAACCAGATCGGAAGAGCG
>NZ_JAQVEJ010000236.1 GCF_028698005.1 Hydrogenophaga sp. | reverse complement strand
GGAACGTCGCCGGCGCCGTCGAGCATGCCGCGCGTGTCCGATTCGCTGTCCACGGTCACTTCCAACGAGCTCAGCTCGATGCCCAACTGCGCCGCCCGCAGGGCGATCATCGTCGCGTCGCAATTGGCCAGCGCCGCGCGCAGGAACCAGCCCGGCGTGGGCGCGCTGTTGCCGCCACCGATACCCGCCGGCATGTCCGTGACCAGGGTTTCACCCTTGGGCCCAACTGCCTTGCAGCGCAGGCCCGACACCACGGTGGCCACCGCCGCCTTGTCGTGCGTGAGCGCGTCCTGCGGGTTGACGACGAAGTGGCTCGCCAGGCGTTCCACCGACTGCCGGATCTGATCAACGCCCATCTGCATGCTCCTTGCGTAGGGCCCTGCGGCAGGCGCACCCGGGCACCGGGTGCCGGGGATCACGGTGTATCAGGGCGGTGGCTGGGTCGCGCCATTTTGATACGCACCTCACAAAATGGCAAAGCCGGCTATCTGCCGGTCCCGGGCTTGCGCACCGCGTAACGCAGCTCGACCATGGTCGGACCCATCTGGTGCACCTCGGTCAGGCTCAGCACCGGGTGCAGCACGCGGCGCGGAAACACCGGCTTGCCGCGCCCCAGCGTCACCGAACCCACCTGCAGGATCAACTCGTCCAGCAGGCCCGCGTCGTAGAACTGACCCACCAGGTCTCCACCGCCCACGATCCAGAGGTTCTTCCCGCCGGCGGCCTCACGCATCCGCGCGTGCACCTGGCGCACGTCGCCCTGCACGAAGTGGATCTCGCTGTCCGTCGTCGGGATACGCGGCAAATCACGGTGAGTCAACACCCACGTCGGCTGCGTGTACGGCCAGGGCGAGCCGGCCTCGGCCACCACCTCGTCGGCGTGGCGCAGCATCCACTCATAGGTGGTCGCGCCCATGGCCAGCGCCCCCACCTCGGCGATGAACGCCGGGTAGCTGGAGCTGCCCAGTTCACCGAGTGGAAACAGCCAGTCCAGCGAATCATCCTCGGTGGCGATGAAGCCGTCGAGGCTGGTGGCGGCGTAGTACTGCGTTTTCATCATGTGCCCCTAGCCTGTCCGCTGCCCGCCCCGGCCAGCAGCGCCAGGGTGGCCGCATCTTGCCTGCCCGCGAAATGCGTGTCCAGCGCCCGGTGGAACACCGAGCCCGGTGCCGACACCCGCGCGAACAGCGTGATGCACGAGTGGAACTTGCGCGCGTCGATGCCACCCAGGATGGCCTCGGGCGCGGTACCGGCGTGGGCCTGCATCGCCGTCACGCACTCGGCCAGACGCGACCCGAGCACCGGATGCGCCAGATATGCCCGCGCCTCGTCCAGCCCCGACATCGCGTAGCGCACCGCCATCGGGCTCGTCCCCAGACCGCGCAGTTGCGGCAACACGTACCAGCTCCAGTGCGTGCGCTTGCGGCCGGCACGCAGCTCCGCGAGCGCCTCGGCATAGTTGGCCGCCTGCGCCTGCACGAAGCGCTCCAGATCGAAGGGATCGTTCGACGTCACGGTACCTACCCTGCCCTTTCCATGCTGCCACCGCTCACGCCGCCGTGGTGGCCGCCCGGGTCCTGGCAATGACCGGCATACGAAGCCGGCGTCCGAAGAGGTGGCCGGCGGCGGCCGAAACACTGGCTACGCGGCATCGCCGCGGATCATGACCAGCAGCATCTTGAAGTTCCCCGCGGGGTGGACAGCGTGCGGCACATGGGCCGGCATGAGCAGGCTGTCCGCCTCGCCCACGGTGTGCGTCACGCCGCCGACGGTCACCTCCGCGCGCCCTTCCACGCCGATGATCAGGGCATCGTAGGGCGCGGTGTGTTCGCTCAGCCCCTCGCCGCCCTCGAAGGCGAAGAGCGTCACGTTGCCGGCGGCATTCTTGACCAGCATCCGGCTGACGACGGACTTCTCCTGGTACTGAAGCATTTGCTTGAGGTTGCGCACTTCGGGTGCGGTGTTGCTTGCACTCATGGGGTGCCTCCGGTCGGGTTGACAACGGTCCATGCCAGAACGAGTTGCGCCGCAAAGTATGTGGGCCAACCCCAAAGGCGGTTGACCCAGGACTGCTCGACAAAACGGTCTCTGGCCACAGAAATATCGGACGCCGTGAAGAGCAAGGCGCCTGCCAGCACTGCCCAGCGCCCGGATGCGTGGGCATGCCCCGTCGCCGCCACGCACATGCCCAGGATCACCACCACGTAGGCGATCACGGGCACCTTGAAATTGTCGGGCGTGTGCGGCAACAGCCATCGCAGCACGCCAACACCAAAGACCAGCGCCAGCAAGGCGGCCACGGCCATGGCTGGCATCGACAGCGAGCCGGACGCAAACGCCACGGCATACAGCACATGCGAAAGAAGAAATGCCGCCAGCCCGACCATGAAGGCCTTGGGGGCCCGGGACAGCAGAAGGGCATCGCCCAGCCAGCCCAGCACCAGCGCGCCGACGATCCACTGGCCGTAGGTGAACTCCAGCGCTCCCAGCGTGACCGCGACCAGCACAAAGCAGGTGCTCGCGGCGAGCTTGGCAATGGCTCGACCGGCGGCCAGACCGCGCCAGTCGGCCACCAGCAACGCGGCCACGGCGGCAAAGCAGGCGATGGTCAGTGCAACGGGAGTGAGCATGGGAGTGATGAATGGCTTGTGCTGGTCAATGCCCGCCTCGGCGCCGTGAGGGAAGGCGCACCGGGGATCGGCTCCGACAGGTCGTGCGTCATTCTCCCGCGCCATGCAAAGAAATCCAGTGCAGCCGAGCCAACGGTTCTCTGGAACAGCGAAGACCTCGATTGCGGGTAACCGGACATCGAATACTCGATGCTCTGGGCGCAGTGCTCCAGGGTTTGAGCCCAGCTCCAGACAGCATTTGAACGCGGCGCCCCGGACTGTGCGAGAAACGCAATCTCCTTTTCTGCGGCGTCCAGGGTCAGCAACGACAGACGCCGACCCCCGGATGGGCTTGCCATGCAGCCCGACTGCGACACGGCGGCGAATGCGGGTATACCCACGGCAGCGACCAGGGCAGAGCGTCGGCGAGGGTCGAAGTTGTTGTGCATGCGATGGACAAACAGGCGTGTTGAAGGGCTGCGTTGCTGCTATCGCTTCTTCTCTGGCATGGCAGAGGAATGATGGCTTGCAATCAGCCACTTTGTCC
>NZ_JAQVEJ010000235.1 GCF_028698005.1 Hydrogenophaga sp. | reverse complement strand
TGGGTCACCGCCATCAGGTTGGCCTCGGCCGGCAGCACGTAGGCCTTGGAGCCCCAGTAGCCGTTGGCGAAGGGGCCGAGCTGGCCGCTCTCGACGAACTTCTTCAGCCGGTTCTGCACGTCGCGGAAGTAGCCCGGCGAGGACATCGGGTGCGAGGGCGAGACGATGTGCTGCAGCTCGCTGGTTTTCTTCGGGTCGGCGTTCAGCGCCGACACCACGTCCACCCAGTCGAGCGCGTGCAGGTGGTAGAAGTGCACCGCGTGGTCGTGCACCTGCAGCGTCTTGGCCATCATCTCGCGGATCAGGTGCGCGTTGAGCGGGATGCGGATGCCCAGCGCGTCCTCCACCGCGCGCACCGAGGTGAGCGCGTGGCAGCCGGTGCACACGCCGCAGATGCGCTCCACGAAGGCCCAGGCGTCGCGTGGATCGCGTCCCTTGAGGATCACCTCCAGGCCGCGCCACATGGTGCCGGTGGAGACGGCGTTGCGGATCACGTTGTTGCTGTCGAGGTTGACCTCGCAGCGCATGTGGCCCTCGATGCGGGTCACCGGGTCGACCACCACGCGGCGGCCGGAATTGTCGAGCCTGAAGCCCTGTGTTTCGTAAGCACCCATGTCTTGTCGTCCTCTGCTGCGTCAGGCGTTGGTGGAAGCGGCGGCTTTCTTGGCCTTGGCGCTGTCGCGCGAGCGCTTGGCCACCGAGATCGCGGCGTGGGCGGCGACGGCCGCGCCGACGACGGCCGCTGCGGTGCCGCCCACCTTGTCGGCGTTGGCCTCGATGCCGAACTGGTGGATGTCGGTCAGGCGGTCGTAGAACGAGCCCTTGTCCCAGAAGCCGTCTTCCGAGCAGCCGATGCAGCCGTGGCCGGCCTTGATCGGGAAGCTGGTGCCCTCGTTCCACTGCACGGTGGAGCAGGCGTTGTAGGTGGTCGGGCCCTTGCAGCCGACCTTGTACAGGCAGTAGCCCTTGCGTGCCGATTCATCGTCCCAGGCCTCGACGAACTGGCCGGCGTCGAAGTGCGGACGCCGGTAGCACTTGTCGTGGATGCGCTGGCTGTAGAACATCTTCGGGCGGCCCTGACGGTCCAGCTCGGGGATGCGGTCGAAGGTCAGCATGTAGGTGATCACGCCCGTCATCACCTCGGGGATGGGTGGGCAGCCGGGCACCTTGATGATGGGCTTGTCGGTGATGACCTTGTGGATCGGCGTGGCCTGTGTCGGATTCGGCTTGGCCGCCTGCACGCAGCCCCACGAGGCGCACGAGCCCCAGGCGATGATGGCCTTGGCGTCCTTGGCCACGTGCTTGAGCTTGTCGATGAAGGGCTTGCCCGACTGGATGCAGAACATCCCGTCCTCGTTGAGCGGCGGGTTGCCCTCGACCGCGAGGATGTAGTTGCCCTTGTACTTGGTCATGACCTCTTCGAGGATCGCCTCGGCCTGGTGGCCGGCGGCGGCCATCAGCGTGTCGTCGTAGTCCAGCGAGATCATGGACAGCACCACGTCCTTGGCCAGCGGGTGCGCCGAGCGGATGAAGGCCTCGGTGCAGCAGGTGCACTCCAGCCCGTGCAGCCACAGCACCGGCGTGCGCGGCTTGGTTTCCATGGCGTGGGCGATCTGCGGCACGAAGGACGGTGCCAGACCCAGGGACGTCGCGGTGAGCGAACAGTATTTCAGGTAGCTGCGGCGCGAAATACCCTTGCGGCGCATGACCTCGTAGAAGGTTTCCATCGTGGGATGTCTCCGGTCGTTTTCAACATCGCCGCGCTTGTCCGGGTTGGCCGACGCGGCGCACTCTTGCGGTGGGCCATGCCGTCATCGCAAGTCATGTGCCAGTCCGACCGCTCTGCGGGAATACCCTGACAGGCGCGTCTAGCCGGTTGTTTTTTCAGCGCTTGTGGCAGGGCCTGCGCCGGCCCACGGGCGTCGTTGCCGAAGAGATGGAAGACAATGTGCCAGATGAAGGATCAAAGTGGAATCTTGTGAACCACTTCGCATCGACGCCGTCAGGACACCATCGGGGCGGCCTGAAGAAATGCCGCGATGGTATGGCCCAGTTGCACCGGCGCTTCGGCGTTGGGCTGATGACCGACACCCGGCATGACGTGCAGGCGCGCCCCATCGATACCGGCAACGATGTGGCGCGAGTGCTCGGGTGGATTGGCGCCATCGTGTTCGCCGACGATGGCCAGGGTCGGACACCTGACATGCGCCAGCATGTGTTCGATGCCGACCCGGCGAAGAATCGGGGCGGCGGCGCGCTGGATCGATGGGCCATCGTTGTCGATGAACGCCTGGAACTGCGCGTGCCGGTCCGCGGCACGCGCCGGGTTGTTCAGAAAGTCGGGGCCATACAGGACCGGTGCCAGCCGCGGCCAGGCCGACGCAGGGTCGCTGGCGTAACTGGCCAGCAGGGATTCGTAGCGGTTCAGCTTGTCCAGCGGCTCGGCATGGGCCGAGGCACCGCAGGTGACGAGCGACAGCACACGCTCCGGCCACTGCGCGGCCACCCGGAGGCCGATCACGCCGCCCACCGACGACCCCACCCAGTGCGCCGGGCCCAGTTGCAAGGCGTCCTGAACCGCCATCATGTCGGCGCACAGGTTGTCCACGTCGTGGCCACCGAGCGCGCGTGCGCTGCGCCCCATGCTGCGCCCGTCGATGGTGACGCAGTGAAAGCGCGTGGTCAGCGCGGGCAGCAGCCGGTCATACATCTGGCCGCTGAAGAACAGTCCGTGCAGCAGCAGCACGGGTGGTCGTGCAGGGTGGCCATGGCGTTCGACCCACAGGCGGGTGTGATTGGCCTCGATCAATGGCATGGAGCGCTTCTCCTCATGAAGCAGGGGGTGGTTGCGGATGGACGTCGGGCGGCTGACCGCTCAGGCCAGGCCGACCCAGGTGTCGATGACATCGGGTTGCGCGCGAAGTTGCGGGACGCTGCCGCGAAACCGGGCCTCGCCATGGCCGATCACGAGCACCTCGTCGGCCAGGTCCAGGGCGATGTCAAGCTTTTGCTCGACCAGCAGCATGGCCAGGCCCTCGCGTTTGAGGCGCGACAGCGTCTCGGCGACCCGGTCCACCATCTGGGGCGACAGGCCTTCGGTGGGCTCGTCGACGATCAGCAGGCGCGGGTTGCCCATCAGGGCCCGGCACAGCACCAGCATCTGCTGCTCGCCGCCGGAGAGCGCACCCGCGGGGGCATGACGGCGTTCGTGCAGGCGGG
>NZ_JAQVEJ010000234.1 GCF_028698005.1 Hydrogenophaga sp. | reverse complement strand
CTCTTTCATCATGCGCATATCCAATCGTCAGCGAGTTCTGGTCACCGGCGGCGCCGGCTTTCTCGGTTCCCATTTGTGTGAGCGGCTCCTGTCCAGGGGAGACGATGTGCTGTGCGTCGACAACTTCTACAGCGGCGTGAAGGACAACGTGGCGCACCTGATGGGCAACCCCCATTTCGAGCTGATGCGCCACGATGTGACGTTTCCGCTGTATGTCGAGGTGGATGCGATCTACAACCTGGCCTGCCCCGCGTCGCCGATCCATTACCAGCGCGACCCGGTGCAGACGACCAAGACCAGTGTCCATGGCGCCATCAACATGCTGGGCCTGGCCAAGCGCACCAAGGCACGCATCTTCCAGGCCTCGACCAGCGAGGTGTACGGCGATCCCGAGGTGCACCCGCAGGCGGAAAGCTACTGGGGGCGCGTCAACCCCATCGGCATCCGCTCCTGCTACGACGAGGGCAAGCGGTGTGCCGAAACCCTGTTCTTCGACTACCACCGCCAGCACGGTGTCGAGATCAAGGTGGCCCGCATCTTCAACACCTACGGGCCCCGCATGCATCCCAACGATGGCCGGGTGGTGAGCAACTTCATCGTGCAGGCGCTGCGTGGCGAGGACATCACCATCTATGGTGACGGCAGCCAGACGCGCAGTTTCTGCTACGTGGACGATCTGATCGATGGTTTCCTGGCCTTCATGGACGCGCCGGCGGATCTGGTGGGGCCGGTCAACATCGGCAACCCGGTCGAGTTCACGATCCGGGAGCTGGCGGACCAGGTGCTGACCATGGTCGGCGGGCCGTCCCGGCTGGTGTTCAAACCGCTGCCCAGCGACGATCCGAAGCAACGGCGCCCCGATATCTCGCTGATCCAGTCGTCGCTGGGATGGGCGCCGCGCGTGGCCCTGGCGCAGGGGCTGGAGCGGACCGTCGACTACTTCCGACACTTGTTGCAGTCATGACCCTCAAAGACCATTCCCTGCTGGTTGTCACGCCGGTGTTCGAGGACCGGGAGGCCAGCGCCCGCCTGTTTGCCGAACTGGGCCACCTGTTCGGTCGCGACGTGTACGTCATCGCCGTCGACGACGGCTCGGTCAGGCAGCCGCTCGATCCGGCGTCCCTGCAATCGGCCGGGGTGGCGGGGGTGGTCATCCGGCTGCGGCGCAATGTCGGTCACCAGCGGGCCATCGCCATCGGACTCGGGTATGCGGCCGAGCACATGACCGACGGGCAACGGCTGGTGGTGATGGACTCCGATGGGGAGGACGTGCCGGCCACCATCGGGCCGCTGCTGGAAGCGTTGCGCTCACCCGAGGTGGATGTGGCGGTGGCGCAGCGCAAGAGCCGGGTGGAGAGCCTCCGTTTCAAGGCCTTCTATCAGGTCTACAAGCGGTTTTTTTCGGTCATGACGGGCCGTGCCATCAGCTTCGGCAACTTCATGGCGCTCAAGCGCCATGCGGTCCGGCGCCTCGTGGCGATGCAGGAGCTGGGCATCCATGTGGCCGGTGCCGTGCTGGCGTCGCGGTTGCGCGCCGTGACCTGCCCGCTGGACCGCGGGCCGCGGTACGCGGGGCAGTCCAAGATGAACTTCGTCGGCCTGGCCTTGCACGGGTTCAAGGCCCTGATGGTGTTCGCCGAGGATGTGCTGGTGCGGGTCGGCATCGCGTGCGCGGCCATCGCCGCCCTGTCCGTCGTGGCGGTGGCCGCGGCGATCGGGTTGAAGCTCATGGGATTCTCGACCCCGGGCTGGTTCTCGCTGGTGCTGGGCATCCTGGTGCTCATGTTCATGCAGACGGCCGCCCTCGCCCTGATGACCCTGATGCTCACCGGTGTGGTGCGCAGCGGCAGCGTGGCGACCTCCGTGGCGTACCGGGACTTCATCGACCAGGTGCTGCCGGTCGAGGTGCCAGGCGAGGCCATGTGACGGAACTGCTGCGATTCGGCGTCAATGGCCTGGTGGCCACGGCGGTGCACTATGGCGCGCTGACCTTCAATCTGGAGGTGCTCGGGCTGGCATCGGCAGGCCTGGCCAACGGCTGCGCGGCGCTGCTGGGTATCGCCTCCTCGTTCATCGGCAGCCGCTATTTCGTCTTTCGGCGGGCGGCGCAGCCCTGGCTGGGGCAACTGGGCCGCTTTGGCGGGCTCTATGCATCGATCGCCCTGTTGCACACGGTCCTGCTGGGGATCTGGAGCGACCTGTGGGGGCTGGACTATCGCATTGGCTTCCTGCTGGCCACCGGGGTGCAGGTCGTGCTGAGCTATCTGGGGAACAAATGGCTGGTCTTCAAATGACGAAATGCTGGCGCGCGCTGTGGGCCACGGCGCTGTTCGCGGTCCTGCTCGTGGCCGTGTACCTGATACACGTCCGTTTCCTGACGGTCAACGTGGTCTTCTATGCCGCGATGGCCGACGGGGTCATCGCCGCCGTGCTGGCGGGCGGCCTGCTGCTGGGGCTGCGTTGCTTCCGGCCGCTCGGTGGGTTCGAGAAGCTGCAACTGTTCGTCATCTGGCTGCTGCTGGGCTATGCGAGCGCGATCTCCGTGCCGACCGTGGTGGATCGCTCGCTGTCGTTCTACCTGCTGGAAAAGCTCCAGCAGCGCGGGGGAGGCATCCGCCAGTCGGCCTTCGAGGACGTGTTCACCCAAGAGTACATGGTGGAGCACCGGCTGGTGGACGTGCGCCTGACCGAGCAGCTGGAGTCGGGCACGATCGTCATCGAGAACGGGTGCGTGAAGCTGACGCCTCAGGGCGAGCGCGTGGCCAGCGCCGGCCGCTTCTTTCGCCAGCACTTCCTGCCCAAGCGCCGCTTGCTGATGGGCGAGTACTCGGACGACCTGACCGATCCGTTCCGCCGCGGCCGTGTGCTGGAGCCGGATTACCGGTGTCAGTGATGCCGCGGCGGCACCGGGTGCTGAGCGGGCGGCTCAGCCCATGCCCCGCACCAGGTTCATCGCATCCTCGATCCGCTCGACCGGGTGGATCGTCAGCCCTTCGAAGGTCTTGTCGTTCTTCTTCGGTGCGTTGGCCTTGGGCACCACCGCCACGCTGAAGCCCAGCTTGGCGGCTTCCTTCAGACGCTCCTGGCCGCGCGGCGCCGGGCGCACCTCGCCGGCCAGGCCGACCTCGCCGAAGGCGATGAAACCCTTGGGCAGGGCCTTGCCGCGCAGGCTGGAGGTGATGGCCAGCATCACCGCCAGATCGGCGGCCGGCTCGCTGATGC
>NZ_JAQVEJ010000003.1:44169-53577 GCF_028698005.1 Hydrogenophaga sp. | reverse complement strand
ATGAAAATCTCCTCGTTTGGTGAAAAAAAGCGACGAGCCACCGCCACTGGCCGGCTCATTCGCGAAACAGTTGCACCCTTGCCACGCCCAGATGCTCGATGCCCAGGGCCCGTGCCGCCGCCGCGCTCAGGTCGATCTCACGCCCCGGGTGCCGCGGGCCGCGGTCGTTGATGCGCACCACCACCTCGCGGCCGGTATCCACGCTGCGCACCCGCACACGCGTGCCGAAGGGCAGCCGCCGGTGCGCGGCCGTCAGCGCATGCATGTCGAAGCGCTCGCCGCTGGCCGTGCGCCGGCCCTGCAGTCGCGCACCGTACCACGAGGCGAATACCACCGGCGGCGCATCCCCTACCAGGCCCCGTGCGCAACCCGTCAGCAACAGCGACAGGCTGGACGCGCAAACCATGCGACGGCGCATCAGGCCCACCCGCCCTACCCCTGAGCCAGCCCCAGGCGGCGCAGGATATCCAGCGTGGCCGTGCTCTGGTTCATGGTGTAGAAATGCAGGCCGGGGGCGCCGCCACGGCGCAGGCGCTCGCACAAGGCCGTCACCACGTCCAGGCCGAAGGCCTTGATGGACTCGGTATCGTCACCGAAGGCCTGCAGGCGCAGGCGGATCCAGCGCGGCACCTCGGCGCCACAGGCGTCGGCAAAACGCAGCAGACCGGTTGCATTGGTGATGGGCATGATGCCCGGCACCACGGGCGCCTCGGCGCCCAGCCGCTGCGCCTCGTCCACGAAGCGGAAATAGGCGTCGGGGTTGAAGAAGAACTGCGTGATGGCCGAATTGGCGCCGGCGCGGATCTTGCCCACGTAGGCCTGCAGGTCGGCCCCCGGCGTGCGCGCCTGCGGGTGCGTCTCGGGGTAGGCGGCCACCTCCAGGTGGAAGTGGTCACCCGTCTCGGCGCGGATGAAGGCCACCAGTTCGGCGGCGTAACGGAACTCGCCCATGCTGCCGTACCCGCTGGGCAGGTCGCCGCGCAAGGCCACGATGCGGCGCAGACCCATGGCCCGGAACTGCGCCAGCTTCTCGCGCACGGAATCGCGCGAGGCACCGACGCAGGTGAAGTGCGACGCACCCTGCTGGCCCTCATCCAGGATGGCCTGCACGGTCTGCAGCGTGCCGTCCTGGGTGGAGCCACCGGCGCCGTAGGTCACGGAACAGAACTCGGGCTTCAGCGCGTACAGCGCCTGGCGCACCGCGCGCAGCTTCTCCGCGCCCTCGGGGGTCTTGGGCGGAAAGAACTCGAAACTCAGGGACAGGCCCATACGAAAAACTCCCGGTTGCCATCACCACCGGTGATGGCACTTTCAAAATAGTCGCGCAGCACAAGGCCGTTGTCGACACAGGCCTGCGCCATGCGCTCGCGCACGAGCGCATAGCTGGCTGCGTCGCGGACCAGGCCGCCCTTGCCGATGTGCGCCGGCTGCAGCTCGAACTGGGGCTTGACCAGCATCAGCAGATGCCCACCTGGCCTGAGCAATGGCACCAGTGCCGGCCAGACCAGCGTCTGGGAGATGAACGACAGGTCGCCCACGATCAGGTCGAACGGGCCCTGCGCCACCTCGCCACCGGCCTCGAGCAGGCGAGCCGCACTCAGCTCGCGCGCGTTGCAGTGTTCGATGGCGATAACCCGCTCGTCGGCCCGCAGTCGCTCGTGCAGCTGGCCCTGGCCCACGTCCACACCGACGACACGCGCCGCGCCCTGGCGCAGCAGGCAGTCGGTGAAGCCGCCGGTGCTCTGGCCGACGTCCAGACAGGCCATGCCATGGACGGACACCCCCGTGCGCGCGAGCGCGGCCTCGAGCTTGAGGCCGCCGCGCGACACATAGCGCGCCTCGGCCGCGTCGTCCAGCGCCAGTTCGGCGGTATCGGGAACGGCCTCGCCGTTCTTGCCCACGCGCTGCCAGGCGCCGCCCGGCAGGCGCCAGCGCACGCCGGCGGCGATCAGCCGCTGGGCCTGCGAGCGCGACACCGCCAAACCGCGCTCGACGAGCAACTGGTCAGCGCGCATCGCACATCAGTACCGGTAGCTGTCCGGCTTGTAGGGGCCATCCTTGGGCACGCCGATGTAGGCCGCCTGCTCGTCGGTCAGCACCGTCAGCTTCACGCCCAGCTTCTTCAGCTGCAGGCGCGCCACCTTTTCGTCCAGATGCTTGGGCAACACGTAGACCTTGCCCACATCGTAGCCGTCGGGGTGGCAGAACAGCTCGATCTGCGCGATGGTCTGGTTGGCGAAGCTCGAGGACATCACGTAGCTGGGGTGGCCGGTGGCGCAACCCAGGTTGACCAGGCGCCCCCTGGCCAGCAGGATGATGCGCTTGCCGTCGGGGAAGATCACGTGGTCGACCTGCGGCTTGATCTCTTCCCACTGGCAGCGGGCTTCCAGCTCGGCCACCTGGATTTCATTGTCGAAGTGGCCGATGTTGCAGACGATGGCCTGGTCCTTCATGGCGGCCATGTGCTCGTAGGTGATGACGTCCTTGTTGCCGGTGGTCGTCACGAAGATGTCACCCTGGCTGGCCACCTCGTCCATGGTCACCACGCGGTAGCCTTCCATCGCGGCCTGCAGCGCGTTGATGGGGTCGATCTCGGTCACCCAGACCTGGGCACTCAGGGCACGCAGAGCCTGGGCCGAGCCCTTGCCCACATCGCCGTAGCCGCACACCACGGCGATCTTGCCGGCGATCATCACGTCGGTGGCGCGCTTGATGCCGTCCACCAGCGACTCGCGGCAGCCATACAGGTTGTCGAACTTGCTCTTGGTGACCGAGTCGTTGACGTTGATGGCGCGGAACATCAGTTCGCCGCGCGCCGACATCTGCTTGAGGCGGTTGACGCCGGTGGTGGTTTCTTCGGTGACGCCAATGATCTGCGCGCTCTTGCGGCTGTACCAGGTCGGATCTTCGGCCAGCTTGGCCTTGATGGCGGCGAACAGGATGCGCTCCTCCTCGCTGCCGGGGCTGGCCAGCACGGACGGATCCTTCTCGGCACGCTTGCCCAGGTGCATCAGCAGCGTGGCATCACCGCCATCGTCCAGGATCATGTTGGGGCCTTCGCCCTCGGTGCCCTTGGCGCCGAAGTCGAAAATGCGGTGGGTGTAGTCCCAGTACTCTTCCAGCGTCTCGCCCTTTTTCGCGAACACGGGCGTGCCCGCGGCGGCAATGGCCGCGGCGGCGTGGTCCTGCGTGCTGAAGATGTTGCACGAGGCCCAGCGCACCTGGGCACCCAGCGCCTGCAGGGTCTCGATCAGCACCGCCGTCTGGATGGTCATGTGCAGCGAGCCGGTGATGCGCGCACCCTTGAGGGGCTGTCTGGCGGCGTACTCTTCGCGGATGGCCATCAGGCCGGGCATCTCGGTTTCCGCGATGGCGATTTCCTTGCGGCCCCAGTCGGCCAGGCCAATGTCGGTGATGACGCTGTCGGCGCCGGCGGCAGGCATGCGTGCGTTCATAAGGTGTGCTCCCAAAGCATGGTTCAACAAAGACACCACCGGCAGGGGAAGCAGGCTCACCTCACGCGCACAGTGGAGATGAGCGTCGTTGCGAAGGGGGTTCCGAGCCTCACGCCAGGGCGGCGCTGCAACGCTCCTCGGAATGCAGGATTTTAGCCCATATGCGACACTGCCGCCCAGCCATGACGACCCTCACACCCCTGGACCACTGGCCCCTGGCCGAGCGCGCGCGCATCATCGGCGTGCTCACCGACATCGACGACACCCTGACCACCGAAGGGGCGCTGACGGGCGAGGCGCGCCTGGCGCTGCAGCGCCTGCGCGACGCGGGCCTGCCGGTGTTCGCCATCACCGGCCGCCCCGCCGGCTGGAGCGAGCCCTTCGCGCTGGACTGGCCGGTCGATGCCATCGTGGCCGAGAACGGGGCCGTGGCCCTGTGGCGCCGGCCCGACGGCAGCCTGGGCAAGGACTGGCTGCAGGACGCCGCCACGCGCGAGCGCAACTTCGCGCAGTTGCAAGCCGTGGCGCAAGACGTGCTGCGGCGCCTGCCCCACGCCCGGCTCGCCACCGACAGTGCCGGCCGCGAAACCGACATCGCCATCGACCACAGCGAGTTCGCCCATCTGAACGAGGACGACATCGCGCAGGTGGTGCGCCTCATGCAGGCGGGTGGCCTGCGCGCGACGGTCAGCTCGATCCACATCAACGGCTGGATCGGCGACCACGACAAGCTGGCCGGCGCGCGCTGGATCGTGCGCCAGCGCCTCGGCACCGATCTGGAAGCGGAACTGGACCGTTGGGTCTATGTGGGCGATTCGACCAACGACGCCCGCATGTTCGGGCACTGCCCGCACAGTGTGGGCGTGGCCAACGTGCGGCGCTTCTGGACCCAACTGGCGCACCGGCCGCGCTACGTCACCCGGGGCGAGCGCGGCGCCGGCTTCGCCGAGGTCGCGCAAGCCGTGCTGTCGGCGCGCGGCGGCGGGGCGGCGCAATGAGCGAGCCCCCCCGGCCCCCCGCTGCCGAGTTGCTGAACGCCACCGTGCAGGCACCCCGGCCCCATGCCGGGCGCGGGCTGCTGGCCATCTTCGGCTCGACCTTTCTGGAACTGGTGGGCTATTTCATGCTCGCTCCGCTGCTGCTGCTGCGCCTGAAGACCCTGGGCGCGCCGACGGCGCTGGCGGGCGTGTTCGCGGCCACCGGCTGGATCGGCGTGTTCCTGATCACGCCCTTCGCCTCGGCCATCACCCAGCGACTGGGGCGACGCGGCACCTTCTGGCTCTCGGCACTGGTGCCGGTGCTCACCACCCTGTGCTTCGCCCTCACGCAGGCGCTGCCCCTGTGGTTCGCACTGGCCCTGCTGGCCGGCATGTCGTCCGGCCTGCGCTGGGTGCTGGCCGAGGCGGTGGTGGCCGAATTCTCGCCACCGCTCAGGCGCGGCCGCTACGTGGGCATTTTCGAGACCATGGTGGGCGCCACCTTCGTCATCGGCCCGGTCATGCTGGCTGCGGTCGGCGCGGCCAGCGACAAGGCTGTCTGGCTGTCGCTGGGCTTCATCGCCTGCGGCTTCGCCTGGAGCCTGCTGATCCCGCCCCTGCCCCGCGCCGGCGACGCCACCTCGGCACCCGTGGGCTGGCGCGGGGTGTGGCACGCGCTGCGCGCGCACCCGCTGATCATGGCGGTGGGTTTCATCGGCGGCTTCTTCGAAAGCGGACTCACGGCCATCCTGCCGCTGTACGGCCTGAGCCTGGGACTGGGGGCCAGCGCCGCCGCGCTGCTGGTGTCGGCCAGCGGCCTGGGCAGCGCCCTGACCATGCTGCCCGCCGGCGTGCTGGCCGACCGTCTGGCCCACCACCCGCGCCAGCGCTGGGGCGACGCCCGCGCCGCGCGGCTGCTGCTGATGCGCGCCTGCGCCGGCCTCACCCTGGCGGCCACACTGCTGATTCCCTGGGTGGCCGGCTCTCCCTGGCTGGCCGCCCCGGTGGCCTTCGTCTGGGGTGGCGCCGGCGGGTGCCTCTATACCCTGGCCATGATCGACATCGGCTCGCGCGAACAGGGCGTCACCCTGGTCAACAGCACTGCCGTGCTCGTGCTTGCCTACACCCTGGGCGGGGTGCTGGCACCGATCCTGGGTGCGGCCAGCCTGCAGTGGTCGCCCCGGCTGGGGTTTCCGGCGCTGCTGCTGGTGGTGGCGATGCTGGGGATATGGCTGTTGCGGCGGCGGCCGCGCTGACCCGCGCTCAAGGAGCGGACGCCGGCATGTCACCGGCGCCAGCGTTGCGGGCACCTGGCGCCGGCCTGTCCAGCACCCGGTCGGCCAGCCCGCCGCCCACCCACATGCCCGCCAGCGTGAGCCAGGCGGTGGTGGCGAAGATGGCGCCACCGGTCATGCCGGCACCCACCGCGCAGCCTCCGGCCAGCATGGAACCGAAGCCCATGAGGATGGCGCCGACGATGTAGCGCGGCATGGTGTAGGCGCCGCTGAAGCCTTCGAGTTTCCAGTCGCGCCCGACCAGGGCGCCGGCCAGCGAGCCGAGGAACACGCCGGGCATGAGGCCGAGGCCGAAGGTCCAGGGCTGGCCCGGTTCGGCCAGCACGCGCATCAGCCATTCGGCCGAGGGGCCGCTGAATGTCAGGCCCTGGATCTGCACCGGTTCGAACGAGTGCGCCATCACCTGGTAGGTGCCGAGCCAGGCCAGGGCCACCATGAAGCCGGTGCCGATGCCGCCGACCCAGCGCCAGGCGTCGGCCCGGGTGTGCCAGGCGAAAAAGGCCGCCGTGACAAGCCAGAGACCGCCAAAGGCGATGCCGTCCACCGGGCCGACGCCGGCCAGCGCCAGCAGGCTGCGCGCCGGACCGCCCTCCACCACCCACCAACCGGCGATGGCCTCGCGCCAGGGCGCCAGGATGCCGGCCAGCGAGGCCTGCGCCGTGACGGCAAAGACCAGCCCCGACAACAGGGCGCGCAGGTTGCCGTTGGCCGAGAGCACCAGCAGGCGGCTGGCGCAGCCGCGGGTCATGACCATGCCGACGCCGAAGATGAGCCCGCCGACGATGGCGCCCGACAGGCTGCCGCGGGCCGAGAGCTGCCGGGCGGTACCGGTGTCGAGCAAGCCACCGGCAATGAGCGCCTGCACCGCCACCACGGCCGTGGCGAAGGCCAGCAGCCAGACCGAAAGCTTCTCGCCGAAGCGACCGTGCCAGAACTCGATGACGGCGGCACGCAGGCAGAAACGCGAGCGCTGGGCGAAAAAGCCAAAGCCCAGCCCGACCAGCAGGCCCATGAGCGCCAGCACCACCGGTTCGCCCCGGGTTTCGATCCACGCGGTCCAGTCCATCGCAGCCTCTGTTCTGTTTTCTGATCTATTTATCGCTTTATGCGCAAATGTGGATGTTATGCCGTTTGCCCTGCTCGCGGCTCAGGGCAAACCTTCATGCGCGGGGCGATTTCGCCGGCGCTTGCGCCAGATCAAGCGCCGCGTGCCGTGCCGGCGGCGCGCAAGTGTCGTAAGCTTGGCCTCGGGGGTGCCGGTGGCGCCCGTCTTTATGGAGCGCGCGTCTTGGCTTTTCCCTGGCTGGTGGCATTGAAGGTGATTCCCTGGGGCGACGTGATCGAGCACGCGCCCAAGGTGCTGACGGCCGCCCGCCAACTGGTGGACCGGCAGCGCCGCCGCCCAGCCGAGGCGCCGCCCCCCGCGCCGCCGCCGCTGCCCGCCGACACACCGCCCGAGGTGGCCACGCTGGCGGGGGAACTGGCGGCGCAGCGCGAGGAACTGCGGCGCGTGCAGCAGACCCAGGAGGCGCTCACGCAGACCGTGGCTGACCTGGCCGAACAGAACACGCGGCTGGTGGAAGCGGTGGAACTGCTGCGCCGCCGCACGCGCCTGCTGCTGGCGGTGGCGGCCCTGCTCGGGCTGGCGCTGGTCTGGGTGGCGGCGCGCTAAAACGGCCACGAACAGCGGCTTGCCATGCCCAGGCACGCATGTTAATCTGGTCAGTATGACCAAATTAACCAACCATCACCGACCGTTCCCCAAGCGCCCAGCCCCCTTGCCAGGGCACTGGCTGCTCCAGGACGCCAAGGCTCGCTTCAGCGAACTGGTTCGGCGTGTCCACAGCGAAGGGCCGCAGCACGTGACGGTGCACGGCAGGGATGAAGTCGTGGTGATCTCGGCGGACCAGTTCCGGCGCCTGCAAGGCGAGCGCACGGGACAGGCGCTGGTGGACACCATGCAGGCCTCACCGCACCAGGACATCGAACTGCCCATCACCCGTTCGGAAGCCATGCCGGTGCGGGACGTGGCATTGTGAAGGGCTGGCTGCTCGACACCAACATCCTGTCCGAGCTTCGGCGCCCACAGCCCGAGCCAAAAGTCGTGGCGTTCGTCGGAGAGCGCCCGCTGGACAGCCTGTACGTCAGCACGGTAACATTTGCGGAAATCCGTGTCGGGAGCGAGCAGGTCGAAGATGCACACAAGCGTGCCGCGCTCAACGACTGGCTCAACCTGCAATTGCGCCCGATGTTCGACAACCGGGTGCTGCCCGTCAGCGAGGGCATCATGCTCAAGTGGCGGCTGATGGTGGAAGAAGGGCGCAAGGCAGGTCACACCTTCTCGCAGCCCGACCTCATCATCGCCGCCACGGCCGCTCACCATGGATTGACCATCGTTTCACGCGATGTCGGCGGGTACGCCAGGACAGGCGTGCCGCTGGTCAACCCGTGGCAAGCCTGACCAGGCTCAGGCCCGCCCCAGCACCGGCCCCAGCACTTTGCCGGTGTGCGTGCCCAGGCGCACCACGTCCTCGGGCGTGGCGGCGGCGACGATGCGCCCGCCGCCCGAGCCGCCTTCGGGGCCGAGGTCGATGATCCAGTCAGCCTCGGCCATGACGTCGAGGTCGTGCTCGATGACGACCACGCTGTGGCCGCCGTCGACCAGCCGGTGCAGCACGCGGATGAGCTTTTCCACGTCGGCCATGTGCAGGCCGACGGTGGGCTCGTCGAGCACGTAGAGCGTGTGCGGCGCCTTCTGGCCGCGCCGGCCGACGTCGTCGCGCACCTTGGACAGTTCGGTGACGAGCTTGATGCGCTGGGCCTCGCCGCCGCTGAGCGTGGGCGAGGGCTGGCCCAGAGTGAGGTAGCCCAGGCCCACGTCCTTGAGCAGTTGCAGCGGGTGGCTGATGGCGGGCATGGAGGCGAAGAAGTCCACCGCCTCGTCCACCGCCATCTGCAGCACCTCGCCGATGTTCTTGCCCTTCCAGGTGACGGCCTGCGTCTCGGGATTGAAGCGGGCGCCGTGGCAGACCTCGCAGGGCACTTTCACGTCGGGCAGGAAGCTCATTTCGATGGTGCGCATGCCCTGCCCCTCGCAGGCCGGGCAGCGGCCTTCGCCGGTGTTGAAGGAAAAGCGCCCCGGCCCGTAGCCGCGCGCCCTGGCTTCGAGGGTGTCGGCGAACAGCTTGCGCACGGTGTCCCAGAAGCCGATGTAGGTGGCCGGGCACGAGCGCGGCGTCTTGCCGATGGGGGTCTGGTCGACTTCGAGCACGCGGTCCACCACCTCGATGCCGAGCAGCTTGGCGCAGCCGGCCCAGGCCGGGCGCTCGCCGGCGTCCCAGGCCTGGCGGCCGGCGGCGGTGCTGCGCATGGCCACGGCGGCGGCGGCGTTGGTCAGCAGCACGTCGCGGGCGAGCGTGGACTTGCCCGAGCCCGACACGCCGGTGACCACCACGAGCCGCCGCAGCGGCACGGCCGCGTCGAGCTGCTGCAGGTTGTGCAGGTTCGCGCCCCGCACTTCCAGCCAGTCCACCTCCGCAGCCGACGCCGGCGCGCCCATCCCCCGTTGCGGAAGAGGAAGCCAAGACAGGCCGCCGTGCCTGCAGCGGATGCTTCATCGCGTGCAGCAGATAGCGCCCGGTCAGCGAATCCGCGGACGCCGAAAGGTCGGCCACCGAGCCC
>NZ_JAQVEJ010000003.1:5005-44069 GCF_028698005.1 Hydrogenophaga sp. | reverse complement strand
CCCATCCCCCGTTGCGGAAGAGGAAGCCAAGACAGGCCGCCGTGCCTGCAGCGGATGCTTCATCGCGTGCAGCAGATAGCGCCCGGTCAGCGAATCCGCGGACGCCGAAAGGTCGGCCACCGAGCCCTGCGCCACCACGCGGCCGCCGCGCTTGCCCGCGCTCGGGCCGATGTCGATGATGTGGTCGGCGCGGCGGATCGTGTCCTCGTCGTGCTCCACCACCACCAGCGTGTTGCCCATGTCGCCCAGCTTGTGCAGGGCGTCCAGCAGGATCTGGTTGTCGCGCGGATGCAGGCCGATGGTCGGCTCGTCCAGCACGTAGCACACACCCTGCAGATGGCTGCCGAGCTGCGCCGCCAGCCGGATGCGCTGCGCCTCGCCGCCCGAGAGGGTCGGCGCGCCGCGGTCCAGCGTCAGGTAACCCAGCCCGACGTCTTCGAGGAAGGCCAGGCGGCTTTCGATCTCGGGCAGCAGGTCGCGCGCGATATCGGCCTCGCGCCGGGACAAAGGCCCCCACGCTCCGCCGCTGACGCGGGTCGCTGCCCCCCGGGGGGGCTGATCCGGCTGGGGGCGGCCCGGCGCCGGATCGTTGCCCCCACGCTCCGCCGCTTCGCGGGTCGCTGCCCCCCGGGGGGGCTGATCCGGCTGGGGGCGGCCCGGCGCCGGATCGTTGCCCCCACGCTCCGCCGCTTCGCGGGTCGCTGCCCCCCGGGGGGGCTGATCCGGCTTGGGGCGGCCCGGCGCCGGATCGTCATTCGCACCGTCAACACCCATCATGGCGCGGACCCACTGTCGGACTTCGCTGACCGAGAGGCGGGCGATGTCGGTGATCGACGTGCCGCCGAATCGCACGGCCCGCGCCTGCGCGTTCAGGCGCGTACCCGCGCAACTGGGGCACGCCTCGTCCACCAGGCCGTCCACCTCGGGCTCGGCGAAGCTCTGCTCGCGCCCGCGCTGGTCGTCATCGCGCACGGAATCGTCGAGTGCCTTGCGCTGTTCGCGCGTGAGCCGAACGCCCGTGCCCACGCAGTCCGGACACCAGCCGTGCTTGCTGTTGTAGGAGAACAGGCGCGGATCGAGCTCCGGGTAGCTGGTGCCGCAGGCGGGACAGGCCCGCATGGTGGAGAACACCTCCAGCGACCCCAGGCCCTGGGTCGAGCGGCCTTCGGCCAGTGCCTGCGCCAACCCGTCGAGCGGGGCCAGCACATGCACCGTGCCCTTGCCGATCTCCAGCGCCTTGGCAAGCTGGCCGCGCAGCCAGGCCTCGTTGGCCGGGTCGATCAGACCGTCGGCCACGGGCAGCTCGATGGTGTGTTCCTTGAAGCGGTCGATACGCGGGAAGTCGCTGGTCGGCAGAAACTCGCCATCCACGCGCAGATGCGTGTAGCCGCGCGGGCGCGCCCAGTCGGCCAGTTCCGTATAGACACCCTTGCGGTTGACGACCAGGGGCGCCAGCAGGCCGATGTGGCGACCGCGGTAGCGTGTGAGAATGGCCGCGACGATGCTGTCGGGGCTTTGCGGCTGCACGGCGGCACCGTCGTGCACGCAGTGCTGGGTGCCGAGCTTGACGTAGAGCAGGCGCAGGAAGTGCCAGACCTCCGTGGTGGTGCCGACGGTCGATTTGCGGCCGCCGCGGCTCAGGCGCTGCTCGATGGCGACGGTGGGCGGGATGCCGTACACCGCATCGACCTCGGGCCGGCCGGCGGGCTGCACGATGGAGCGCGCGTAGGCGTTGAGGCTTTCGAGGTAGCGGCGCTGGCCTTCGTTGAACAAAATGTCGAAGGCCAGCGTGGACTTGCCCGAACCGCTGACGCCGGAGATGACGTTGAACTGGCCGCGCGGGATGTCGACGCTGAGGTTCTTGAGGTTGTGTTCCTTGGCGTTGACGATGCGGATCGCGTTTTTATGGGCAGGCGCTGCCAAGGGGCGGGGGGCGCCGGGCTCCTCATACGGCAAGCCCAAATCGTCGCCCGGCGCCCCCCGCCCCTTGGCGGACACTGGCATGCCCGCGATGTTGGATCGACGAGGGTTCGCCGGGGATGGGGGGCTGCCGGGCGACGATTTGGCGAGAGCGTATGAGGAGCCCGGCAGCCCCCCATCCCCGGCAGCGAGCACCCAAGACAAAGCCCCAGACTCCCGCGCCACCAAAGACTCCCCCATCACCTGCGCATAGTCGCGCAGCGCCTGCGCCGTGTGGCTGGCGGGGTGCTTGCGCACCTCCTCGGGAGGCCCTTCGGCCACGATGCGGCCGCCGCCCGAGCCACCCTCGGGCCCGAGGTCGATCAGCCAGTCGGCGCTGCGGATCACGTCGAGGTTGTGCTCGATCACGATCAGCGAATGGCCCGCCTCCAGCAGCTTGCGCAAGGAGCGCATCAGCTTGGCGATGTCGTCGAAATGCAGGCCGGTGGTCGGCTCGTCGAACAAGAACAGCGTGCCCTTGCGCGCCAGCGGCTGGCTGCGCGGCCCCTTGGCGGCGCTGCGGGCGGCCTCGGCCAGAAAACCCGCAAGCTTCAGGCGCTGTGCCTCGCCACCGGACAGCGTGGGCACCGGCTGGCCCAGGCGCACGTATTCCAGCCCCACGTCCACGATCGGCTGCAGGGCGCGGATCACCTCTCGGTCGGCCTTGAACAGTTGCGCCGCCTCGCTCACCGTCAGCGCCAGCACCTCGGCCACCGTCATGAGGCGGCCGCCGCGCTCGATGCGCACCTCCAGCACCTCGGCCCGGTAGCGCTTGCCGTCGCAGTCGGGGCAGCGCAGGTACACATCGGAGAGGAACTGCATCTCGACGTGCTCGAAACCCGATCCGCCGCAGGTCGGGCAGCGCCCGTCACCGCTGTTGAAGCTGAACTTGGCGGCGGTGTAGCCGCGCTGGCGTGCCAGCGGCGCATCGGCGAACAGGGCACGGATCGCATCCCAGGCGCCAACGTAGCTGACCGGATTGGAGCGTGCCGTCTTGCCGATGGGTGACTGGTCGACATAGACCACGTCACTCAGGTGATCGGCACCCAGCAGGCGGTCGTGCGCGCCTGGCGACTCGGTGGCCTTGCCGAAGTGACGCAGCAAAGCGGGCGCCAGCACATCCTGGATCAGCGTGGACTTGCCCGAGCCCGAGACGCCGGTGACGACGACCAGGCGCTGCAGCGGGATCTCGACGTCGATGTGCTGCAGGTTGTGCTCGCGCGCGCCTTCGAGGATGAGGCGCGGCGTGCTGTCGGTGACCATGCGCTTGAAACCCATGCCGACCTGCTTGCGCGCGCCGAGGTAGGCGCCGGTGAGGGTGTCGGCCTGGCGGATGGCTGCGGGCGTGCCGTCGAACACGATCTGTCCGCCGCGCTCGCCGGGGCCGGGCCCCATGTCGATGAGACGGTCGGCAGCGAGCATGACGGCCGGGTCGTGTTCGACCACCACCAGGGTGTTGCCGGCGTCACGCAGGCGCAGCATGGCGTCGTTGATGCGCGCCATGTCGCGCGGGTGCAGGCCGATGCTGGGCTCGTCGAGCACGAACAGGGTGTTGACCAGCGAGGTGCCGAGCGCGGTGGTCAGGTTGATGCGCTGCACTTCGCCGCCGCTGAGGGTGCGGCTCTGGCGATCCAGCGTGAGGTAGCCGATGCCGACCTCGCAGAGGTAGCGCAGGCGGGTGTTGATTTCGTCGAACAGCAGCTTGAGGGCCTGCTGTTCGCCAGTGGGCCTGGCAGGCTCCTGGGGACTCGCTGGTCCGGCAGGGCTCACGCCGGGTTCCTCATACGGCTCACCCCCCGGTGAATCGGACCTCGCCAGTGCCAGGGAATCGGTCAGCGAATCAAAAAACCGCCGCAGATCCGACAACGGCATCAGCATCAGGTCGTGCAGGCACAGGCCGGGCAGCGCCTCCAGCCGCGCGCGCGTCCATGCCACGCCCTGCGGCATGTGGCGACGCTCCGGTGGCAGCACGGCGTCGGCCTGGGCCTTGGTGCCGATGCGCCACAGCAGGCTGTCGCCCTTGAGCCGTGCGCCCGCGCACACCGGACACTCGGTGTAACTGCGGTACTTGGACAGCAGCACCCGGATGTGCATCTTGTACGCCTTGCTCTCCAGGTACTCGAAGAAGCGGGCGATGCCGTACCACTGCTGGTTCCACTTGCCGTTCCAGTTCGGCGAGCCGGACTTCACCCAGTGCTGCTGCTCGGGCGTCAGCTTGTTCCACGGCGTATCACGCGGAATGCCCGCCGCCTCGGCGTGCCGCATCAGGTCGTCCTGGCACTCCTTCCAGGCCGGCGTCTGGAACACCTTCACCGCCCCGTTGCGCAGACTCAGTCGCTCGTCCGGGATCACCAGCCCGTAATCGACGCCGATGACCCGGCCAAACCCCCGGCAGGCCTCACAGGCACCCACTGCCGAGTTGAACGAGAACATCGACGGCACCGGGTCGGCGTAGCGGATGTCGCTCTCGGGGCAATGCAGGCCCGTCGAAAAACGCCAGATGTCGGGCTCGCCCTCCTCGCGCAGCGCGTACACCATCAGCTTGCCGCTGCCACGCTTGAGGCCGACCTCGATCGCCTCCATCACGCGCGCCGGCTCGGCGCTCGACAGGCGGAATCGGTCAGCCACCACATCAAGCACACGAACCTCCTGCGCGGGCACCGGCTTGGCCTTGCGGCCTTTCGCCGGCTGCGCCTCGACGGTCTGCGCCTCACGCCGCACAATGCGCTCGGCCTGCACGCGCGTGTAGCCGCTGGCCGAGAGCCATTGTTCGACCTCCTCGGGCGTGGCGCTGGCCGGCAGTTCGACCGGGAAGGTCACGACCAGCCTGGGGTCCCCCTGCTCAGCCGCCCGCCGCTGCAGCTCGGCGCAGATCGTCTCGGGCGAGTCGTGCCGCACCGGCAGGGCAGTGTCGCGGTCGAACAACCGGGCACCGCGCGCAAACAGCAGCTTCAGGTGATCGTTCAACTCGGTCATCGTGCCGACCGTGGAGCGCGAAGAGCGCACCGGGTTGGTCTGGTCGATCGCGATGGCCGGTGGCACCCCTTCCACGCGGTCCACGGCCGGCTTGTCCATGCGGTCCAGGAACTGGCGCGCGTAGGCGCTGAAGGTCTCCACATAGCGCCGCTGACCCTCGGCGAACAGGGTGTCGAACACCAGGCTCGATTTGCCCGAGCCGCTCGGGCCCGTCACCACCGTCAACTCGCCGGTGCGGATGTCCAGGTCGAGGTTCTTGAGGTTGTGCTGGCGGGCACCCCGGATGCGGATGAAGCCCACCCCTTCTCCGGCCACCTGGGCATGTTTGCCGGTCACCGGCGGGCTGGCGTCATCTTGGGCGCGGGCGCCGGGGGACGGGGGTGGCACATCAGCAGGCATAGGGCAGCGGCTCCAGACAGGCAGCCTGCCATTCTACGGAGCGCCGTCGTGCCCTGAAGGGGACTTTCGCGATGCCCCCATGATCTGCGCCGACCGCACGGCGGCCGGCGCCTGCCCTCTGCCGGGGCAGCCCCTTCAGCCCTTGGCGATGAGCACGGGGATCGGCGAATGTGTCAGCACTTTCTGCGCGACGCTGCCCAGGATCAGCGCCGTGACGCCCTTGCGCCCGTGCGAGGCCATGACGATAAGGTCGCAACCCTCGGCCTTGGCGGTATCGAGGATGCCTTCATAGACCACGTTGCGTTCGATGGTGTCGCCAGAGAAACGCACGCCTGCAGCCGCGCACGCTTTGCTGATGGCATCCAGCGCCTCGCTGGCTGCCAGCTTGGCCTCGGACAGGTAGGCCTGCAGACCAACCGCCGAAGCATCACCAATACCGATGTAGGGAAACGGGTCGATCACGTACACGCCCACCACTTCGGCGCCCTGGCTCTGGGCCAGCTGGGCAGCCATGGTGGCGGCCGATGCGGCCAGTTCGGAGCCATCGGTCGGGACGAGGATTTTCTTGAACATGATCGATCTCCTGCTAAGTCATTAGGGCATCGGTGGCGCGCCAGCGAACCCCGCAAGGTGCCCTGCACACAACGCTCCACCGGCGCATCGGAACCTGCATCCTAGCGCAGTCACCGCCCGGCCGGCTTGCGACGTGTCAAGGGCAACCGGGCGCCATCGCGCTTGCGCCGGCCATGCCATGCGGTTACACTGAAAAAAGACCAAGCGGATTTTTTCGACTTGGCTCTGCAGGCCAGCGGCCCGTCTTACGGACACCGGTCGCGCCTGCTTCGTTCAACGGCCTGCTGGGTCGCTTGAGTTTTTTTGTAGGTCCCCTTCGAGGGGCCGACCGGTCATGCGGCAAGCCGTTTCGGCGCACATGACCGTTCGCCAGAAGCAGTTCCGCTCGTGCGGAGCCACGCTTCCCCACAAACAACCCATGGCATGACCCTTTCAGGCACAGGCGCACCCGCATCTTCGCTTTCCTTCGATTTCCGACCCGCTCGTACGTCCGATGGCGCCACGCTGTGGCGCCTGGTGCAGGCCACCGGCACACTGGAGCTGAACTCCCCGTACCTGTACCTGCTGATGGCCACCGACTTCGGCGACACCTGTTTGCTGGCCCGGTATCAGGGCCAGCCCGCCGGCGCCGTGATCGGCTACCGGTCTCCGCGCGAGCCTGAGGCGGCCTTCGTGTGGCAGGTGGGCGTACTGCCCGCCTACCGCGGCCAAGGGCTGGGTCTGCAGATGCTTGAGGCCTGGCACCAGCTGCCGGCCAACCGGGATGCGCGCTGGATCACCGCCACGGTCGATCCGGACAACCGTGCTTCGCGTGCGCTCTTCGGCGCCCTGGCCCGCCGGCTGTGTGCCCCTCTGGCCGTGCAGCCGCACTTCACACCCGACCTGTTTCCTGTCGATCACCCGGCCGAGCCGCTGCTGCGGATCGGACCGATTCCCCGGGACGAGCCCGGTCACCCCCGCTGAGGGGTTGCCCCGCAGAGCCGGCGTGCACCGCACGCCTGCGCACGTCCCCATGCCCCGAGAAAGGAGAGGAGTTTTCATGAATATTTTCGAACAGCACGAATCAGAGGTGCGTGGCTATTGCCGCAGCTTTCCGACGGTGTTCGCATCGGCCAAAGGCGCCTGGATGACCGACACCAACGGCCGCCGCTACCTGGATTTCTTCAGCGGTGCCGGCGTGCTGAACTACGGCCACAATCCCGATCGCCTCAAGCAGGCCCTGCTGGCTTACCTGATGCGCGACGGCATCACGCACACGCTGGACATGTACAGCGAGGCCAAGGCCGCCTTCATCGAGGGCTTCCAGCAAACCATCCTCGCACCGCGCCAACTGACCTACAAGCTGCAGTTTCCCGGCCCCACCGGCACCAATGCCGTCGAAGCGGCCCTGAAGCTGGCCCGCAAGGTCACCGGCCGTGAAACGGTGGTGAGCTTCACCAACGCCTTCCACGGCATGTCGCTGGGCTCGCTGTCGGTCACCGGCAACGGCTTCAAGCGCGCCGGCGCCGGCATTCCGCTGACCCACGCGGCCTTCATGCCGTTCGATGGCTACATGGGCGAGAACACGGACACGCTGGACTACCTGGAGTCCGTGCTGCTGGACAACGGCAGCGGCACCGAGCTGCCGGCTGCCGTGATCGTCGAAACCGTGCAGGCCGAGGGTGGCGTCAACGTCGCCAGTGCCGACTGGCTGCGCCGGCTGCGCGAGGTCACGCAACGCCACGGCATCGTGCTCATCGTCGACGACATCCAGGTGGGCTGCGGACGCACGGGGCACTTCTTCAGCTTCGAGGAAGCCGGCATCGTGCCGGACATCGTCACGCTGTCCAAATCACTCTCGGGCTACGGCCTGCCACTGGCGCTGGTGCTGATCCGGCCCGATCTGGACCAATGGGCACCCGGCGAGCACAACGGCACCTTCCGCGGGAACTGCCCCGCCTTTGTCACGGCCACGGCGGCGCTGGGGTACTGGCGCGATACCGGACTGCAGGAGGCAGTCGATCGCAAGTGCGCCCTGGTGCAGACGCATCTTGAACGCATGCTGCACCAGCACGGTGTCGAAGGCAGCGTGCGCGGCAGAGGCCTGATCCACGGCGTCGAGTTTGCAGACACGTCGCTGGCGTCCCGCATCTCGCAGGCCTGCTTCGAGCGCGGTCTGGTGATTGAAACCGCCGGCATCGAAGACCAGGTGCTCAAGCTGCTGCCCAGTCTGACCATCCGGGAAGACGAGCTCGCACATGGGCTCGACATCATCGATCAGGGTCTGCGCGCGGCCCTGAGCCAGGGGCTGCGCCAGGCTGCCTGAACCCGCCCGCCACCCCCATTCAACAAGGAACTCTCACATGATCGTCAAACATCTCAATGACATCCTGGGCACGGCCGCCGACGTCGATACGGAGGGCTGGACCAGCCGCCGCCTGATCTACAAGGACGCGGGCATGGGCTACTCGGTCAACGACACCATCATCAAGCCGGGTGCCGAGCTGGAAATGCAATACCGCAACCACCTGGAGACCGTGTACTGCATCGAAGGCGCGGGCGAGATCACCGACCTGGCCACCGGCGTCACCCACCCGATCAGCGTGGGCACCATCTACGCGCTCAACCAACACGACCACCACATCCTGCGCGCCAACAAGGGCACGCACATGCGCATGGTGTGCGTGTTCAACCCGCCGCTGACCGGACGCGAGGTGCACGACGAGACTGGCGCGTACGCGCTGAGCGACTGAAGACAAGGAGGGCCCCGACCATGATGCAAAGCACCGCCCACACCGCCCACGTCCGGGCGGACGACCGCTACCCTTCGCGCCACGCACCGGTGGCGCAAATCAGCCCGCGTCAGGATCCGGTGGTTCACGGCAAGACCGGCGAAGGACCGCTGACACAGCACCAGTTGCTGTTCTACGAAGACAACGGCTACCTCAGCTTCGACGCATTGCTGGACGAAGCCGACATCAGCGCCGCCCTGCAGGAACTGCACCGGCTGCGCCATGACGAGGCCACCAAGCGCATGGATGAAGCGGTGATTGAGCCCGACAGCCGCGAACTGCGCTCGATCTTTGCCGTGCACCGCTCCAGCGAGGTCCTGCACCGGCTGAGCCAACACCCCAGGCTGGTGGCAATCGCACGTCAGTTGCTCGGCGGCGATGTCTACATCCACCAGTCACGCGTCAACTACAAAGGGGGATTCCGGGGCAAGGAGTTCTACTGGCACTCCGACTTCGAGACCTGGCACGTCGAGGACGGCGTTCCGGCCATGCGCATGGTCAGCTGCTCGATCAGCCTGACCGCCAACACCCCGCACAACGGGCCACTGATGCTCATCCCGGGCTCGCACCAGCGCTACATTTCATGCGTGGGCGCAACGCCCGAGCAGCACTACAGGGATTCGCTGCGTCGCCAGGAAGTGGGCGTACCCGACGACGACAGCCTGACCCAGCTGGTCAACGACTTCGGCATCACAGCCCCCACGGGGCTGGCCGGCGCCGTGACCTTCTTCGAGTGCAACATCATGCACGGTTCGAACTCGAACATCACGCCCCTGCCGCGCAGCAACATTTTCATTGTCTACAACAGCGTGGACAACACCCCGGTGGCCCCCTTCTGTGGCCTGGCCCCGCGCCCCAACTTCATCGCCGAGCGACAGGACTTCACCCCCCTGCCGTACCCCGCGCCCCGCTGATACCACCACCGAGGAGTCATAGCCATGAAAGTCACACCGCAAACATCCCCCCTGCGTCGCGCCCTGGTGGCGCTGGCCGGCGCCTGTGCCCTGCTGGGTACCGGCATGGCACAGGCGCAGACCACGCTGGACAAGCTGCGCGAGCAGGGTTACATCCGCGTCGGCTTTGCCAACGAGTCACCCTACTCGTTCGCGACGGCCTCGGGCCAACTCACCGGCGAGTCGCCCACCGTGTTTCGCCACATCATGCAGAAGCTGGGCGTGAAAGAAGTGGACGGCGTTCTCACCGAATGGGGCGCGTTGATCCCAGGACTGCGTGCCGGCCGCTTCGATGCCATCGTGGCCTCGATGTACATCACACCCACTCGCTGCAAGCAGGTCATCTTCGCCAACCCCACCTACGGTATCGGCGAAGCACTGGTGGTGAAGAAAGGCAATCCGGAGGGCATCGACACCTACGACGACGCGGCGAAGAAAGGCGCCAAGATCGCCTTCGTTGCCGGCACGGCCGAGATCGAGCATGGCCGCATGGCCGGCATGAAGTGGGACCAGCAGGTCATCGTGCCCGACTTCGCCGCGGCGGTGGCCAATGTGAAGTCCGGCCGCACCGCCGCGGCCGCGTTCACCTCGTTGACGGCGCAAGACCTCGCCAGCAAGGACGACGCCATCGAGCGCGCCAAGCCCTTCACCTTCGAGCACGAGGGCAAGAGCTACCGCGGCGAAGGCTCATTCGCCTTCCGGCCCGACGACACCGCGCTGCGCGACGCAGTCAATGCCGAGCTGGCCCGGTTCATCGGCACGCCCGAGCACTTGGCGATGGTCAAGGAATTCGGCTTCGACGAATCCAACCTGCCCGAAAAAACGGCCGATCAGCACTGCGCCGGCGAGTAAGACGGAGCCGCCGTGGCGATGCCCCCCAAACTGACGCTGGCCCTCGTGGCAGGCACCCTGGCCTTCGCGGCCGGCCTGTACGTGGCCAGCCTGACCCCGCTGGGTGATCTGATACCCGAGCTGTTGCGCGGCGCCCAGGTCACGGCGGTGGTGGCCCTGGGCGGGTCGCTGTTCGCGCTGGCGATGGCACTGCTGGCCGGCCTGACCCGGTTGTACGGCCCCGCGCCGCTGCGCTGGCTCGCCTTCGCCTACATCGAAACCTTTCGCGGCACCTCGGCGCTGGTGCAACTGTTCTGGCTGTTCTTCGTTCTGCCACACTTCGGCATCACGCTCGCGCCCATGGCCGTCGGCATCATGGCGCTGGGCCTGAACGTGGGTGCCTACGGGGCCGAAGTGGTGCGTGGGGCCATCGGTTCGGTGGCCCAGGGGCAGTGGGAGGCCGCCGCCGCACTGAACCTGAGCCGCGCCCAGACACTGCGCCGCATCGTGCTGCCTCAGGCCTTCGTGGCCATGATTCCCCCCTGGGGCAACCTGTTGATCGAGCTGCTCAAGGCCACCTCACTGGTCTCGCTCATCACGCTGTCCGACCTGGCCTTCAAGGCCCAGCAGCTCAACCAGAACACGCTGCGCACCGTGGAGATATTCGGCTCCGTGCTGCTGGTGTACCTGGCGATGTCCCTGCTCATCACCGCCGGCATGCGCTCGCTGGAGCGGCGCGCCTCCCGTGGCCTGCGCCGGGGCAAGGTGGCCTGAATGAAGATCTGGGACTGGGACTACGCCTGGGAAGTGCTGCCCATCCTGGCCGAAGCGTCGGTGGTGACGCTGCAGGCCACCCTGGCTGGCTTCTTGCTGGCGCTGGTGGTGGGCCTGCTGTTCGCCGTGGGTCGCATGACCGGTCCGGCATGGCTGCGCTGGTCGGTCACGGGGGTGGTGGAGTTTCTGCGTTCCACTCCCTTGCTGATCCAGATCTTCTTCCTGTACTACGTGATGCCCGAGTTCGGCATCACGCTCGACGCCATGCCGACGGGCGTGCTGGCCCTGGGCCTGCACTACGGTGCCTACTGTGCCGAGGTGTACCGTGCCGGGCTGGACAACGTGCCCCGGGGGCAGTGGGAAGCGGCCATCGCGCTCAACCTCTCGCCCTGGGTCACCTTCCGCCGCGTGATCCTGCCGCAGGCCATTCCGCCCATCGTGCCGGCACTGGGCAACTACCTGGTGGCCCTGTTCAAGGAAACGCCCCTGCTGTCGGTGATCGCGGTGCTGGAACTGATGCAGACCGCCAAGATCCTGGGCTCCGAGAGCTTCCAGTACACCGAGCCCATCACGCTGGTGGGCCTGTTTTTTCTGGCCTTCAGCCTCGTTTCGGCGGCACTGATCCGGCAGGTGGAAAAGGCACTGCAACCGCGCGCGGGGAGGCGCACATGAACAACAGGAACGACACGACGCCCGGGGCCGAGGACGCACCACCCATGGTGCGCTTTGCCGGCGTGACCAAGCGCTACGGCGACCTGGTCGTGCTCGACTCGCTCGACCTCGATGTGGCCGCACACGAAAAGGTTGCCATCATCGGGCCCTCCGGATCGGGCAAAACCACCGTGCTGCGCATGCTCATGACACTGGAGACCATCGACGATGGCACCATCTGGGTGGATGGCGAGCCATTGACGCACATGGAGCGGGGAGGTGCGCTGGTGCGCGCCGACCCCCAGCATCTGCGGCGGATGCGCGGCCACATCGGCATGGTGTTCCAGCACTTCAACCTGTTTCCCCACATGACGGCGCTGAAGAACTGCATGGAGGCGCCCATCACCGTCCTGGGTTTGAGCCGGGACGAGGCGCGCGAGCGCGCGGGCGAGTTGCTGTCGATGGTGGGCCTGGGCGACAAGCTCGATCACTATCCCTCGCAACTTTCGGGCGGCCAACAGCAGCGCGTGGCCATCGCACGGGCCCTGGCCATGCGCCCCAAGGTGATGCTGTTCGACGAGGTGACCTCGGCGCTGGACCCCGAACTGTGCGGCGAGGTGCTCAGCGTGATCCGGACGCTGGGCCGCGAACATCGGCTGACCATGCTCATGGTCACGCACCAGATGGGATTTGCGCGCGAGTTCGCCGACCGCGTGTGCTTCTTCGATCAGGGCCGCATCCTGGAACAGGGGCCTGCCGAGGCCTTCTTCGCCCAGCCCCGCGAGGCCCGCACGCAGCAGTTCCTGCGCGCGGTGATGGAAGCGGTCTGAGCGTCCCGCGGGGGTGCCGGTCAGGCCCGGGACTGGGCCGCGCCGGGCAGGCGCGCCGCCGCGGCCCAGCCCTCGCCCTGGAACCAGGCGCCGCCGTCGAGCGCGTCGCGCAGCATGGGCAGGGCATCCAGTCCCCAGAAGACCCGGCCATCGACCACCATGGCGGGCGTGCCGAACACGCCAGCGGCCATGGCCTCATCGGTGTTGGCGCGCAACTGCGCGCGAACCGGCTCGCTGTCGGCACCCGGCCATTCGCCGCCCCGCTCGGCCACGTGGTCGCGCAGCAGCCGCTCCAGGCCCTGCAGGCGCTCGGGTGATGCCGCATCGGCGCCGCCCTCCCAGACGTGGCGAAACAGCAGCCCGGTCACGTAGCGGCTGGTGTCGCCCGGCAGCGGGCTGCTCGCGGCGGCCAGCCCCAGCCGCAGCAGCGGCAGGGGATTGAACGGATGCGCCGCCGGCAGCTCCAGCACCGTCCCCTGCTGCTGCGCCAGCCATTGGGCATGGCGGAAGGTCCACTCCCGCTTGTCCGGAATTTCGGCCGGCCCCAGTTGTCCCCGCGCCTTGAGCAGACCGCCCAGGAACAAGGGCCGGTAGCGCACCCGCCCGCTCAGTCCCATCAGCGTCTGCGGCAGACGTTCGAAGGCCAGCCAGGCATACGGCGATATCGGGTCGTACCAGAAGGTGATGTCGTGTACGTGCCGCTGACCCATCGCCGTGTCTCCTTGTCCTGCGCCCACCCCGTCAGCTCCGCGCCGCCGGCATCTGCCGTGCCTCGATCCGCGCCCAGGCCTCCAGTCGCTCACGGTCGGTCAGGCGCGCCCAATCGGCGATTTCGTCGAGCGTGCGGTAACAGCCTCGGCACAGCCCGGTCTGCTCGTCCATCTGGCATACCGAAATGCAGGGCGACGGGACCTCCCCCGGCACATGGCGTGCGCGCGCATCGTCGAGGTTGATCAGGGGGCGCGGGCGCGGCGGCGCGGGGCTTCTGCGGCGGCCGAACAGTCTGTCGAACAAACCCATGGCACCGGCCCCCTCAGACCACAACCGTCACGTCGTGCACCGGCGCGCCCGTCAGGCGGCGCAGGTCATCGGGCGACAGCCGGAACACGCCGTGCGGATGCCCGGCCGCCGCCCAGATCGTGTCGAAGCGGAACAATTGCTCGTCAATCAGGGTCAGCGGTGGCTCGGCATGCGCCAGGGGCGACACGCCGCCGATCGAGAAGCCCGTCTTGGCCTTGACGAAATCGGCATCCGCCCGACCCAGCTTGCCACCCGCTTCGCCGCAGACGATGGCCTGCACCTTCTTCTCGTCCACCCGCAGGTCGCCGGAGGTGATGACCAGCACGGCGCGGTCGTCCGACTTGCGGCGGAAGATGATGCTCTTGGCGATCTGGCCAAGCGCCACGCCGAGCGCGTCGGCCGCCTGCTGGGCCGTGCGCGCCGCGTCGTCGAGCATGACCGGGACATGCGGATGGCCCAGCGCGGCCAGGGCATCGGCCACCCGGCGCACGCCCGGCGGCAGACTGGCCCGGGAAGGGGCAAATACAGATACGGTGTCACTCATAGGGTGGTGATGGTAGCTCGCGTTGCGTCAGGCTGCCGCCCGCTTGACCATGAACAGGCCGGCCCCCATGGCCATGAGGACGCCGCCGAAGACGCGGTTCTGGGCCCGCCGGGCGCGCGCCGTGGCCAGCCAGCGTTGCGCGCGCGAAGCCAGGAAGGCATAGCCGTGCATGACGATGACGTCGGTAACGATGGTGGTGGCCAGCAGAATGAGCAGTTGCCGCCACAGCGGCCGCGCCGGGTCGATGAACTGGGGCAGCACGGCCACCATGAACACGATGCCCTTGGGGTTGGTGACATTGGTGAGAAAACCCAGCAGCAGGCGCTCGCGCACGTCCGGCACGCCGGCCGGCACCGCATCGGCCGGACCGGGCTTCGGCGCCTCGCCCTGCGGCACCGGCGCCATCCACTGCCGCCAGCCCAGCCAGAGGAGATAGACCGCGCCCACGACCTTGACCACGGTGAAGGCGGTGGCCGAGGCCACCAGCAGCGCGCCCACGCCCAGACCGGCCACGAGCAGGACCGCCGCCAGCCCCAGTTGCAGGCCGGCGATGGTGGCACGGGTGGCGCGCACGCCATAGGCCAGTCCGTGCGTCATCGACAGCACGGCACCCGAGCCCGGCGACAAGGCGATGACCCAGGCAGCGGCAAGGTAGGCCAGCCAGACGTGCAGATCCATGATGACGGCAAGACGACGAAGATGTTCAGGCCGTCATGATGCCATCGCCGCCCGTGCCTTGCCGGCCCGGGGTTTCAGGCGCAGACCGCCGATGCCCGCTTGGCCAGCAGCGCACGGCCGACGCGTGATCCCGTGGGGCGACCGAGCTGCTCGCTGATCCAGGCACCGGTATCGACCAGGGCATCGAGGTCGATGCCGGTGTCAATGCCCATGCCGTGCAGCATGTAGACCACGTCTTCCGTGGCGACATTGCCGGTGGCGCCCTTGGCGTAGGGGCAGCCACCCAGACCGGCGACCGAGGACTGGAAGTTCCACACGCCCAGCTCCAGCGCGGCCAGGGTATTGGACAGCGCCTGGCCGTAGGTGTCGTGGAAATGCCCGCACACGTGGTCGATGTCGAAGTGCCGGAGAGCGGCCTCGAACGCGGCCCGCACCTGGCGCGGCGTGCCCACGCCGATGGTGTCGGCGACGTCCACGCGCTGCACGCCGATGCCTTTCATGAGACCGGCCAGATAGGCCACGCGCTCCGGGTCCACCTCGCCCTCGTAGGGACAGCCGACCGTGCAGCTCATGGCGCCGCGCACCCGGATGCCGGCCGCCAGCGCCACCTCGACCACGGGCGCGAAGCGTTCGATGCTCTCGGCGATCGAGCAGTTGATGTTCTTCTGGCTGAAGGCCTCGCTGGCGGCGCCGAAAACGACGATTTCGTCGGGCTTGTCCAGTGCCGCCGCCTCGTAGCCCTTCAGGTTGGGCGTGAGCACCGAATACAGCACGCCGGGCTGGCGCGTGATGCCGCTCATGACGGCATGGTTGTCGGCCATCTGCGGCACCCACTTGGGCGACACATAGCTGGTGACCTCGATCTCCTTCAGGCCGGCGGCCTGCAGGCGGTGCACCAACCCGATCTTGACCTCGGCGGACACGGGCTGCTTTTCGTTCTGCAGGCCGTCGCGCGGGCCGACATCGATGATCTTGACGTGGGTGGGGAGGTGCGGGTTCATCGGTGAGGTTCTCCTGAAAGTCGTTCGGCACTCAGTAGCCGCGCGCGGTATCGACGACGCCGGTCACGGCATCGCCGCGTTCGAGCGCACGGATCTTGCCGGCGATCTGCGCGATGCTTTCGTCGCGCAGCGTGCGCGCCGAGGTATGGGGTGTGATGGTGATCTTCGGGTGCTGCCAGAACGGGTGCCCCGCCGGCAGTGGCTCGGTTCGGAACACGTCGAGCGTGGCGCCGGCAATGTGGCCTTCGTCGATCAGCGCGAGCAGGTCTTCCTCGACCAGGTGCGCGCCGCGCGCCACGTTGATCACGTAGGCGCCCGCACGCAGGCGCGAGAGCGTGCCCCGGTTCATGATGCCCTGCGTCTCGGGCGTCAGCGGCAGCAGGTTGACGAGCACGCGCGTGGCGGCCAGAAATTCGTCGAAGCCTGAAGCGCCACTGAAGCTGCGCACACCCTCGATGGCCTTGGGCGAGCGGCTCCAGCCGAGCACCGGAAATTCGAACTGCGCCACCGTGCGCGCCACGCGCTCGCCCAGCACCCCCAGTCCCATCACACCGACGGGAAAATCCTCGCGCCGTGGGGGGTGGATGTAGCTCCAGTCGCCCTCGCGCATCCGGGCTTCGTACAGGTCCAGTCCCCGGAAATGGCGGATCAGCGCCTGGCTCACGTACTCGGCCATCTGCACCGCCATGCCCGCGTCATCCATCCGCACGACACGCAAGGACGGCGGCAGGCGCAGCTCCAGCAGGCGGTCCACACCGGCGCCGATGTTGAACACGGCCTTGAGCGCCGACTGTTCGTCGATGAACTGCTGCGGCGGCACCCAGACCACGGCGTAGTCCGCCGGCGGCGCGCCGGGCTCCCAGGCGCTGACCTCGACCCCGCCGTCGATGTCCTGCAAGGCGGCGGCCAGCCCCTGCAGCCAGGGCTCGGCCTTGATATTGGCACAGCAGAAAGCGATCTTCATGGGACACGAGCGTACCGCGCCTGGCCCATGCGCGTCGTCACTGCACCGAAAGCCTGAGCAGTTCCGCCCCCTCGACGACCTGGTCACCGGGCGCATACAGCAACTCGGTCACCGTGCCGTCGGCGGGCGCCGCGATGGTGTGTTCCATCTTCATCGCTTCCATCACCGCGAGCGCCTGGCCCTTTTTCACGGCATCGCCGGCCTGGACGGCGAAGGACACCACCTTGCCGGGCATCGGCGCGGTCAGGCGCCCACCCTCGGCCGCCGTCTCGCCCGCATGGGCGAGCGCATCGAGCTCGGTGATCACCGTGGCGCCCAGATCGCTGAACACGTGCACGGTTTCATCGCGCTGCCAGGTCTGCACCGTCAGGCGCCGGTCCTGGAACTGCAGGTCCAGCCGCGTGCCGCTGTCGGCCGGCAAGGGCCGGAACGCCAGCGGCCCGGCCTGATCGCCCACGCTCAGGTGCAGCGCGCCATCGGCCAGGTAGCTCAGTTGCACCGTCAGCGCCTCGCCCTGGAACTCGAAGTCGAAGCGGCGCCGCGTCAGGCCGAAGGGGCGCCAGCCGTCGGTGCGCGAGAACGGATCGGCCGTTTCACCGGCGCGCTCACGGACCAGGGTCTGCGCCACGGCCGCCGCCACGGCCAGCTCGCGGCCGACGCTCTCCTGCCGGAACAGGCTCGGCGCTTCGCGCTGGATGAGCGCGGTGTCGAGCCGGGCCTGCGCGAACGACGCGCTGCGCGCCACATGGCGCAGGAACTGCACGTTGGTCGCCAGGCCCACGATGTGCGTGTCGGCCAGCGCCGCGTCCAGCCGCGCCAGCGCCTGCTCGCGCGTGTCGCCGTGCACGATCAGCTTGGCGACCATGGAGTCGTAGAAGGGACTGATCGCGTCGCCCTCGCGCACGCCGTCGTCGAAGCGCACGGCCCCGGGCGTGAAGCCCGTGCAGGCCGGTTTGCGGTAGACGTCGAGCCGACCGGTGGCCGGCAGGAATTCGTTGTCCGGGTTTTCGGCACAGATGCGCGCCTCGATCGCGTGGCCCCGGATCGACAGCTCCTCCTGCCGCAGCGGCAGCGGCTCGCCGCTGGCCACCCGCAGTTGCCACTCCACCAGATCCAGGCCGGTGATGGCCTCGGTCACCGGGTGCTCGACCTGCAGGCGCGTGTTCATTTCCATGAAATAAAAGCGCATCTGCTCGGGATGGTCGTAACCGCCCGGCTGCTCGACGATGAATTCCACCGTGCCGGCACCCACATAGTTCACGGCCCTGGCCGCCGCCACCGCCGCCAGGCCCATGGCCTGGCGCAGCTCGGGCGTCATGCCCGGCGCCGGCGCCTCCTCCAGCACCTTCTGGTGGCGCCGCTGCACCGAGCAGTCGCGCTCGAACAGGTAGACGCAGTTGCCGTGCGTGTCACCGAAGACCTGGATCTCGATGTGGCGCGGGCGCTGCACGTATTTCTCGATCAGCACCGCTTCGCTGCCAAAGCTGTTGCGTGCCTCGCGCTGGCAACTGGCCAGGGCGGCAGCGAAGTCCTCGGCCTTCTCGACCGCACGCATGCCCTTGCCACCGCCGCCGGCGCTGGCCTTGATCAGCACCGGATAACCGATGCGGTCGGCCTCGTGCTTGAGCAGGTGCGGGTCCTGGTCGGCACCGTGGTAGCCCGGCACCAGCGGCACACCGGCCTGCTCCATCAGGCGCTTGGACTCGGCCTTCAGGCCCATGGCCTGGATGCTGGCGGCCGACGGACCGATGAACACCAGGCCGTTGGCCGCACAGGCCTCGGCAAAGGCCTCGTTCTCGCTCAGAAAGCCGTAGCCCGGATGGATGGCCTGCGCGCCGGTGGCCTTGGCCGCGGCGATGATGCGCTCCCACTGCAGGTAGCTGTCCCGGGGGGCGCTGCCACCGATGTGCACCGCCTCGTCGCAGGCGGCCACGTGCTTGGCATGGACATCGGCGTCGGAATACACGGCCACCGTGCGCACGCCCAGACGGCGGGCCGTGGCCGCCACACGGCAGGCGATTTCACCGCGGTTGGCGATCAGGATTTTCTTGAACATGGCAGGCTCTAGACAGGGGCAGACGAAAGGAAGGCGCGCAGACGACGCAGGGCGGCGCGCAGGAACTTGAACAGGAACCAGGTGACGATCCACATCAGGATCACCACGAAGACCAGCAGCACACCGAACAGCAAGGGGTGGGTCGTGGCCAGCCACACCGCCGCCACGACCATGCCGTCCTCGGCCAGGCTCATGCCGACGTTGGAGAACGGCTCCGGCGAGGCGTTGATGGCCGCGCGCGTGCTGGTCTTGGCCGCCTGGCTGGTGGCGGCCAGCGTGCCGCCCATCAGCGCGGCGACCAGGGCCATGGTGGCGTTGTCGGCGCCGAACACGCCGGCGGCCAGCGCCGCGCCGGCCGGCACGCGGATCACGCTGTTGACGATGTCCCAGAGCGAATCCAGCCCCGGGATCTTGTCGGCGAAGAACTCGACGAACAGCAGCGCGCCACTGGTGGCCAGCACGGCCGGGTGCTGCAGCAGCGCCAGGCCCTGCGGCAGCTCGATCCCGCCGACGGCCCCCAGGGCGCCCACGAGGAACACCACCGCGTAGAGACGGAAACCGCTGGCCCAGCCCAGCGCCGCCGCCAGCGCCAGCAGGCCGGGCATGTCGAGGGCTTGCAGGGCCTGGTCCATGGGGATCAGGCGAGCCAGGAGGGCTTGCGCTTTTGCAGGAAGGACTGCACGCCCTCGCGGCCTTCATCAGTGGCGCGGATGTCGGCAATGCCTTCGACCGTCGAGGCGATCAGCGCCGCGCCGATCTCGCGCTCGGCCACGTCCTGCACCAGCCGCTTGCACGCCCGCAGCGCGTTCGGGCTGGCGGCCAGGAAGGCCTTGACGAAGCCGTCCACCTTGACATCGAGCTCCTCGGTCGTCGCCGCCAGTTCGTGCACGAAGCCGATGCGCTGCGCCTCGGCGGCGCTGAAGCGTTCGGCGGTCAGGAAGTAGCGGTGCGCCGCGCGTGCGCCCATGGCGCGGATCACGTACGGGCTGATGGTGGCGGGGATGAGCCCCAGCCTGACCTCGCTCAGGCAGTAGGCCGCCGTCTCCAGGCTGACCACCACGTCGCATGCGGCCACCAGACCCGTGCCGCCCGCGTACACGTCGCCCTGCACGCGCGCGATCGTGGGCTTGGGGCACTCGTAGATGGTCCGCAGCATGGCCGCGAGTTCGCCGGCATCGGCCAGATTCTCCGCGCGGGTGTAGTCGGCCATGCGGCGCATCCAGTTCAGGTCGGCACCGGCGCAAAAGGCCGGACCTTCGGCAGCCAGCACCACGGCGCGCACGTCGTCCCGCGCACCGACCGATGCAAACGTGGCCTTGAGTTGCTGGATCACCTCGTCGTTGAAGGCGTTGCGCACCTCGGGGCGGGTAAGCGTGATGCGGGCGATGCGGTCGTGGACCGTCAGGGTCAGTGCGGAGCTCATGCCTTGGATTCCTCTTGCAGCAGGTAGACCAGATCCAGTTCCGGGCTGGTGTGGCCGAGCGCGGTGAGCGCGGCGGTGACCTGGCCGCGGTGGTGGGTACCGTGGTTGAACACATGGGCCAGCGTGGCCGCGAAAGGCAGGCGCACCGCCTGGCCACGCATGTTGGTATAGCCCAGCGCGCCATCGAAGCGCTCGCCGGGCCAGGACGCGATCAGCGGCAGCCAGTTGGCCGCGCCACCCCTGAGCGCCTGCGCGAGCCGTCCGCGGTCGGGTTCGACCTCGGCGTTCAGCGCCACCGTGGGCGATGTGCCGCTGGCAAACCGCGGATACCAGAGCATGTGCTCGCCCACCAGCAGGTGGTTCAGCGTGCCGTGGATGCTCCCGAAGAACAGCCCCACGTCCTGGCGGTAGTCGGCGTCGGACACCGCTGCCACGGCATCGAGCAGGCGCTGTGTGGCCCAGACGTTGTAACGGGCCAGTTGCAGGAAGTGGGTGCGCGCGTCCATGCCATCACATCCGGAACAGGCCGAACTTGGTCTCGGGAATGGGCGCGTTCAGCGCGGCGCTCAGGCCCAGCGCCAGCACGCGGCGCGTGTCGGCCGGGTCGATGACGCCGTCGTCCCACAGGCGCGCGGTGGCGTAGTAGGGGTGCCCCTGCACCTCGTACTGCTCCTTGATCGGCGCCTTGAAGGCAGCCTCCTCCTCGGCGCTCCAGCTACCGCCCCTGGCCTCGATGCCATCGCGCTTGACGGTGGCCAGCACGCTGGCGGCCTGCTCGCCGCCCATCACGCTGATGCGCGCGTTCGGCCACATCCAGAGGAAGCGCGGCGAATAGGCGCGGCCGCACATGCCGTAGTTGCCGGCACCGAAGCTGCCACCGATGATGACGGTGAACTTGGGCACCTGGGCCGTGGCCACGGCCGTCACCATCTTGGCCCCATTGCGCGCAATGCCTTCGTTCTCGTACTTGCGGCCGACCATGAAACCGGTGATGTTCTGCAGGAACACCAGCGGCGTCTTGCGCTGGCAGCACAGCTCGATGAAGTGCGCGCCCTTGAGTGCCGACTCGCTGAACAGGATGCCGTTGTTGGCGATGATGCCCACCGGCATGCCCTCGATGCGCGCGAAGCCGCACACCAGCGTGGTGCCGAAGCGCGCCTTGAACTCGTCGAACTCGGAGCCGTCAACGATGCGGGCGATGATCTCGCGCACGTCGAAGGGCTTGCGCGTGTCGGTCGGGATCACGCCGTAGAGCTCCTCGGCCGGGTACAGCGGCGCCACCGGATCGACCGTGGCGATCGGTGGTTCCTTGCGGGCGTTCAGGTTCCTCACCGCCTGGCGCGCCAGCGCGATGGCGTGCAGGTCGTTCTGCGCCAGGTGGTCGGCCACGCCCGAGAGGCGCGTGTGGACGTCGCCGCCGCCCAGGTCCTCGGCACTGACCACCTCGCCGGTGGCTGCCTTCACCAGCGGCGGGCCGCCCAGGAAGATGGTGCCCTGGTTCTTGACGATGATGGTCTCGTCGCTCATGGCCGGCACGTAGGCGCCGCCGGCGGTGCACGAGCCCATGACCACGGCGATCTGCGCGATGCCCTGCGCGCTCATGTTGGCCTGGTTGTAGAAGATGCGGCCGAAGTGGTCACGATCGGGGAAGACCTCGTCCTGGTTGGGCAGGTTGGCGCCGCCCGAGTCCACGAGGTAGATGCAGGGCAGGCGGTTCTGCTGCGCCACTTCCTGCGCGCGCAGGTGCTTCTTCACCGTCAGCGGGTAGTAGGTGCCGCCCTTCACCGTGGCGTCGTTGCAGACGATCATGCAGTCCACACCGCTGACGCGGCCGATGCCGGCGACGATGCCGGCGCAGGGCGCGGCACCGTGGTACATGCCGTGCGCGGCCAGCGGTGCCAGCTCCAGAAAGGGCGTGCCCGGATCGAGCAGCATCTGCACGCGCTCGCGCGGCAGCAGCTTGCCGCGCGCGGTGTGCTTGGCGCGTGCCGCCTCGCCGCCGCCCTGGGCCGCCTGGTCGATCTGTGCCTTCAGATCATCGACCAGCGCGCGCATGGCGGCCGCATTGGCCTGGAAATCGGCGGAACGGGCATTGAGCCGGGTGTCGAGAATGGTCATGGCGTGTCGGTAGGTCAGGCGGTCTTGGCTTCGGCCAGGCCCAGTTCTTCCTTCATCGCCTCGCGAATCCTGAACTTCTGGATCTTGCCGGTCACGGTCATGGGAAAGGCGTCAACGAACTTGATGTAGCGCGGCACCTTGTAGTGGGCGATCTGGCCCTTGCAGAAGGCGCGGATGTCCTCGTCCGTCAGCGCCTGGCCGGGCTTGGCGATGACCCAGGCGCACAGCTCCTCGCCGTACTTCGGGTCGGGCACGCCCACCACCTGCACGTCCTGCACCTTGGGGTGGCGATAAAGGAACTCCTCGATCTCGCGCGGGTAGACATTCTCGCCGCCGCGGATCACCATGTCCTTGATGCGGCCGACGATGTTGACGTAGCCCTCGTCATCCATGGTCGCCAGGTCGCCGGTGTGCATCCAGCCCTCGGCGTCGATGGCCTCGGCGGTGCGCGCCGGGTCATCCCAGTAGCCCTGCATCACGGAATAGCCGCGCGTGCACAGCTCGCCACGCTCGCCCACCGGCACGGTCTGGCCACTGTCGGGGTCGATGATCTTGACCTCCAGGTGCGGCTGCACCTGACCGACGGTCGAGACGCGCTTGTCCAGCGGCGTGTCGGTGCGGCTCTGGCAGCTCACGGGGCTGGTCTCGGTCATGCCGTAGGCAATGGTGACCTCCTGCATGTGCATCTCGGACTGCACGCGCTTCATCACCTCGATCGGGCACGGCGAGCCGGCCATGATGCCGGTGCGCAGCGTGGACAGGTCGAACGCCTGGAAGCGCGGGTGATCCAGCTCGGCGATGAACATCGTGGGCACGCCGTGCAGGCCGGTGCAGCGCTCGGCCTGCACGGCCTGCAGCACCGACAGCGGCTCGAAGGCGTCGTTGGGATAGACGATGCAGGCGCCGTGCGTGAGGCAGGCCAGGTTGCCCAGCACCATGCCGAAGCAGTGGTACAGCGGCACGGGAATGCACAGCCTGTCCTGCTCGGTCAGCTTCATGGCCTCGCCGATGAAAAAGCCATTGTTCAGAATGTTGCGGTGCGTCAGCGTGGCACCCTTGGGGAAGCCCGTGGTGCCGCTGGTGAACTGGATGTTGATGGGGTCGCGCGCCGTCAGCAGCCGCGCCACCGACGCCAGTTGCGCATCGGCCGGGTCGCCCGTCTTCATCAGGTCGGAAAAGCGCATGAAGCCGGCCTCGTCCTCGCCCTGGCCCTCGACGTCGATCCAGATCAGGTGCCGCAGTTGCGGCAGCCGCTCGGCACGCCACTCACCCGGCGCGGCCTGCGCCAGCTCGGGCGCCAGTTCACGCAGCATGCCGATGTAGTCGCTCGTCTTGAAGCGCGGCATGGTCACCAGCGCCCGGCATCCCACCTTGTTGAGGGCGTATTCGACCTCGGACACGCGGTAGGCCGGGTTGATGTTGACCAGCACCAGACCGGCCTTGGCCGTGGCCATCTGCATCAGCACCCATTCGGCGTTGTTGTGCGACCAGATACCGATGCGGTCGCCCGCTTTCAGCCCCAGGCCCAGCAAGGCACTGGCCAGCCGGTTGCTCTCGGTCTGCAACTGCCGGTAGGTGTAGCGGCGCTGCTGATGCAGCACCACCAGCGCCTCGCGCTCGGGGAAGCGCTCGACCATGTCATCGAAAAATGCGCCGATGGGTTGATCGATCAGCGGCAGGTTCGTGTCGCCACGGGCATAACTGTCGGTAAAGGTCGCCATGCGTGATGTCTCCTCGGAAACGCCTTGGCAATGTAGCGTTCCAGCGCATTGCCGAACAGGCAGGATACCCGCCCCACCGCCACGCAAGGCGTCAGCAAGGTTGCAAAATACGCCACCAACCCCCAAAATCTCCCGGCGATGCCTCCACGAACCAGTTCCCCGGCCGCGCGGACGCCGTTCGCCTTCGTTCAGAGCGTGATGACGGCCTACACGCGGCGCGGCATGGATGCCGCAGATGCGCTCGAGAAAGCACAGATTGCGCCAGATGCGCAGGGACGCTGGCCCGCGCGCGTATCGTCGCTGCAGTTCGAGCGCCTGTGCGCCGCGGCCATGCAGGAACTCGACGACGAGGCGCTGGGCTGGTTCTCCCGCCCGCTGCCCTGGGGCAGCTACGGCATGCTGGCGCGCGCCTCCATCAGCGCGCCGAACCTGCGTGTCGCCCTGCGGCGCTGGTGCCGGCACCACGGCCTGCTCACGCGAGACGTGGTGCTGACGCTGGACGAACGCGGTGACGCCAACGGCACGGCCAGCGTCACCGTGCACGAGCAGCGCGACATGGGGCCGCTGCGCGAGTTCGCGCTGATCTCGCTGCTGCGCAATGTGCACGGGCTCTCGTGCTGGCTGGTGGACTCGCACATCCCGCTGCGCGCGGCGGAATTTCCGGTGCCGCGTCCGCCGCATGCCGACGTGTACGGACCCCTGTTCCCGGGCCCGGTGCGCTTCGGCGAACCGCCGCGCGCCGCCCTGCGTTTTGACGTGGCCTACCTGGACCTGCCCTTGCGCCGCGACGACGCGGCACTGGCGCAGATGCTGCGGCGCGCCCTGCCGATCATGGTGCTGCCCTACCGGCGCGACCGCCTGCTGGCCCTGCGTGTGGGCCAGTTGCTGCGCCACGACCCGGCCCATGGCACGGAATCGCTGGCCGCCGCGCTGTCACTCTCGCCCCGCACGCTGCAACGGCAACTGGCCGCCGAAGGCACGTCGCTGCAGGCCCTCAAGGACGAGGCCCGGCGCGAACGCGCCATCGAGCTGCTGCAGCGCAGCCAGCGTCCCATCAAGCAGGTCGCGCTCGCCGCCGGCTTTCGCAACGAGAAAAGCTTCATCCGCGCGTTCAGGGGCTGGACGGGCCTTGCCCCCGGTGATGTTCGGCGCGCCGGCCCGGCGCGTGCCGGTCAGCACGCGGACCCGGTGCCGGCCACCGGCCGCGACGACGGCGCGGTCGCCGGCAGCAACTGACCCGGTGTGGCGCCGAACAGGCGCCGGAACGCGGCGATGAAGGCCGAGGTGGAGTCGTAACCGCACCCAAGCCCGACCTCGGTCACGCTCTGGCCGGCCTGCAGCAGCGGCAGCGCCGCCATCAGGCGCGCCCGCTGGTACCACTGGCGAAAGCTCAGCTGCGTCTGCCGCTGGAACATGCGCCCCAGGGTGCGCACCGACACGCCGAGCCGTTGCGCCCAATCCTGCATCGACGCCGGCTCGTCGGGATGGTCCACCACCTGCTGGCACAGCCCCTGCAACCCGGCATCCGCCGGCCAGGGCAACTGCAGGTCGGCACGCGGCGCGGCATGGATCTGGTCCAGCATCACCTGCACGAAACGGCCGTGCGCGCCACGTTCGTCGTACTGCACGGGCATGTCGGCGAAGCGGCGGATCATCTCGCGCAGCAGGGGCGAAACCCCGATCACCCGGCATTCGGTGCCGGCCATCTCCAGCGCGGGCGTGTCGATGTACAGGCTGCGGATCTCGGTGTGCGGCGCGTTGGCCACCGTGTGCACCACCTGCGGCGGGATCAGGATCGCCCACTGCGGCGGCGCGATGAACAGGCCCTGTGCGGTGCGCACCTGCAGCACGCCCGCGCTGGCGTAGGAAAACTGCACCCACGGATGCGCATGCGCCACGGTGCGCGCACGCCGGCGCATCTGCTCGGCGCGCGCGTACACGGGCCGTGGCAGTGCGCCCAGCGCCGGGACCGGGCGGCGGGCGGTCCGGGGCGGCCGGTCTTCCGCCCGGCTTGGCGTATTCGCGATATTCGGCATGCAAATAGCGTTAGCAGGAAAATCCGCAGCGTACTACAGTGCCTGCCTTCGCGGCCTGGCCGCACCACGCATCGTTCACCCTTTCCCATGGCCCGCCCCCGCTTCCTGCCCGACAATTTCATGCTCATCCTGCTGGCGCTCATCGTGGCCGCCAGCGTCCTGCCGGTGCGCGGGGTCTATGCCGGGCACGCCGCCACGCTCACCAATGCGGCGATCGCGCTGCTGTTCTTCCTGCACGGTGCCAAGCTGCCCCTGCAGTCCGTGATCGCCGGCCTGGGCCACTGGCGGCTGCACTCGCTGGTGTTCGCCTGCACCTTCCTGCTGTTCCCCTTGCTGGCCGTGCTGCTCAAACCGGTGCTGCTGCCCCTGGTGGGCCCGGACCTGTACCGTGGCCTGCTCTATATGAGCGCCCTGCCCTCGACGGTGCAGTCGGCCATCGCCTTCACCTCGGTGGCGCGCGGCAACGTGCCTGCCGCGATCTGCGCCGCCGCCACCTCCAGCCTGCTGGGCGTGTTCGTCACGCCGCTGCTGGTGGTGCTGCTGCTCGGCCAGGCCGGCCATGGCCTGTCGATGGGCGACGCGGTGCTCAAGATCATGCTGCAACTGCTGCTGCCCTTCGTGCTCGGCCAGATCGCACGCCCCTGGATCGGCGCCTGGGTCGACCGCAACAAGTCGTGGCTCAAGCATGTGGACCAGTGGTCCATCTACCTGGTGGTGTACACCGCGTTCAGCAAGGCGGTGGTGGACGGCCTGTGGTCAAAGTTGCCCCTGGCGCAGCTCCTGCTGCTGGCGGCCGCGTGCGCGGGCCTGCTGTTCATCGTGCTGCAGTTGACCTGGCGATTGGGCAGGCGCCTGGGTTTTTCGCTGGAAGACCGCATCACGCTGCTGTTTGCCGGCTCCAAGAAGAGCCTGGCCACCGGCGTGCCCATGGCGCAGGTGCTGTTTGCCGGCTCGGCCATGGGCGCCGTGCTGTTGCCCATCATGGTGTTCCACCAGATCCAGCTGCTGGTGTGTGCCGTGCTCTCGAAGCGCTTCGCGGCCAGGCCGGCCGACTGAGTCCGGCCCCGACCGGGGCCGCACCACCAGCGGCCGGTGCGCCCCATGTTGGGCGCCCATGCACTGACAAGAGGCGAAGCCTGCGCTCCTGAATCAGAAGCGCAAACCTTTTGCTTCCATTTCCTGTCGGCGCCATGCCCGTGCCAACCTGGCATGGGCATTGCTTTTCTTCATCCAAAGATTTTTGGATCCATTGATGAAGAAAACCATGGCAAGACAGACACGCGACTTCGAACAGCCCGGGCGCTCGATGGCCCGCTCCACCCAGGGCATGGCCGCGACCTCGCACGCCGCCGCCACGCTGGCTGCCATCCAGACGCTGCAAAAAGGCGGCACCGCCATGGACGCGGCCGTGGCGGCCTGCGCCGTGCAGTGCGTCGTCGAACCGGGCTCGACCGGCATCGGCGGCGACTGCTTCGCGCTGTATGCCCCCGGTGGAAGCGACCGCATCCTCGCCTTCGACGGTTCGGGCCGCGCACCGCAGGCCGCGTCGGTGTCGGCGCTGCGGGCGGCCGGCGTGGACAGCATCGGGCGCTCGTCGCCGCACGCCATCACCGTACCCGGTGCGGTGGACGCCTGGTGCCAGTTGCTGCGCGATCACGGCGCCCTGCCACTGGCCGAGGTGCTCGCGCCGGCCATTGCCCTGGCCGAGCAGGGTTACGTGGTGGCCGAGCGCGCCGGCACCGACTGGGCACGGCAGACCGCCCTGCTGGCGGCCGACGAGAACGCGCGCCGCCACCTTCTGATCGATGGCCAGGCACCCGCCATCGGCAGCGTGCACCGCCAGCCGGCCCTGGCGCAGACCTTCCGGGCCATTGCGGCCGGTGGCCGCGACGCCTTCTACCGCGGACCGGTCGCGCAGGACATCGTGGACTACCTGCGCTCGCTCGGCGGCCTGCACACCCTCGATGACTTCGCCGCCTGCCAGGGCAACTATGTCGAACCCGTCAGCACCACGTTCGCCGGCCACCGCGTGCACGAGTGCCCGCCCGGCGGCCAGGGCGTGATCGCGCTGATGATGCTGCGGCTGCTCGAGGACATGCCGGCCGGCACCGACCCGCTCGATGCCGAGCGCCTGTTCCGTGAACTGGAGATCTGCCGCCTCGCGTATTCCGTGCGCGACGCCGTGCTCGGTGATCCGGCCGGCCACAGCGCCAGTGCCGACTGGCTGCTGTCGGACGAGCTCATCGGCCAGTTGCGCGCCCAGCTCCTCGATGGCGTGGTCAACAAGACCATCCCGGCCTTCGTGCCGCCCCCGCACAGCGACACCGTCTACATCACCGTGGTCGACAAGGACCGCAACTGCGCCAGTTTCATCAATTCGGTGTTCCACCCGTTCGGCAGCGGCCGCGTGTCGCCGGCCACCGGTGTGCTGCTGCACAACCGTGGCCAGAGCTTCAACCTCACCGAGGGACACCCGAACGCCATCGGTCCCGGCAAGCGGCCCATGCACACCATCATTCCGGGCATGGTCACGCGCGACGGGCGCGTGCGCTACAGCTTCGGCGTCATGGGTGGCCATTACCAGGCCATGGGCCACGCGTGGTTCCTCTCGCGCGTGCTCAAGGATGGCATGGACATGCAGTCGGCCATGGACCTGCCCCGCGTGTTCGCCAAGCCCGGTGGCTGGACGGTGGAGCATGAAGCCACGCTACCGGCGGCCACCGTGGACGCGTTGCGCGCCCGCGGCTATGAGATGGTGCCGCCCGACTGGGCCATCGGCGGCGCGCAGGCGATCGAGATCGACTGGGAGGGCGGCACGCTGACCGGCGCCTCCGACCACCGGAAGGACGGCTGTGCGCTTGGATACTGAACTCCAGCGGATGGCCGGCGAGCACCAGCTGTCGGCGGTGCAGGAGGCCTACGCCTTCATCGATGCCCGCATCCGCAGCGGCGTCTACGGCGCCGGGCAGCGGCTGGTGGCCGACGACATCGCGGCCGAACTGTCGATGAGCCGCATGCCGGTGCGCGAGGCTTTCCGCCGGCTGGCCAGCGACGGCGTGATCATGCTGCGCGCCAACCGCGGCGCCATCGTCTCCTCGCTCGGCGAGCAGGACATCCGGGAAGTGTTCGAGATGCGCGCGGTGCTTGAAGGGCTGGCGGCCGGCGTTGCCGCCACCCGCATGACGCCGTCGCAGATGCGCGACCTGGAGCGGCTGCTGGACCGCATGGAAGAGGCGAACCTGGAGCACCAGACCTGGGTCACCCGCCACCGCGCGTTCCACGAATACCTCACCGATCTGGCCGGCATGCCGCGCGTCAGCCGCCAGATCGCCGTGCTGCACACCGTCATCGAACCGTACATGCGCGATTGGGTTTCGCGCGAGGTCAACTCCATGCAATCGAGAAACTGCCACGAGCACATCATGGTGGCGCTGCGCCATGGCGACCGCGCGACCACGGAACAGGTCCTGCGCTCGCATGTGCTGTCCACGATCCCGCCGTTCGCCGGCAGCCTGATCCGGGAGGTGTGACGCCATGGCCTACTTCGAACAACTCGTGCTCAACGGCCTGCTCATGGGCGCCATCTATGCCCTGGCGGCCGTGGCCTACACCCTGGTCTACGGGGTGGTGAAGATGGTGAACTTCGCCTTTGGCGAACTGTTCATGCTCGGCGCCTTCCTGACCGCCACGCTGATGATGGACCAGGTCACGCTGTTCGGCCATGCCATGGCCATGCCCGGCATGGGCTTCGGCACCGCCGCCGCGCTGGCCATGGCCATGGTGGCGGCGCTCGGCGGCCTGATCGACCGGATCGCGTACAAGCCGCTGCGCAGCGCACCCCGCCTGGCACCGCTGATCACCTCGATCGCCGTGTCGGTGGTGCTGCAGAGCCTCGCGCAGGCCGCCTGGGGACCGGGTTCGCAGCTCTTCCCGGGCCAGCCCTTCGAGCACGTGCCGGCCATCGCCCTCGGCCCCGACCTGGTGATCGAAGGCACGGAATGGGTGGTCATGCTGGCCGCCGTCCTGGCCATGGTGGGCGTGCACCTGTTCGTGCACCGCACCGTGCTCGGTGGTGCCATGCGCGCCGCCGCCGTCGATCCCATGGCCGCTTCGCTGGTCGGCGTGCCGGTCAACCGGGTGGTCGGCGCCGCGTTCATGATCGGCTCGGCCCTGGCCGCGCTGGCCGGCCTGCTCTATGCGCAGACCTTCCAGTTCACCAGCGCCACCATGGGTTTCCTGCCCGGCCTGAAGGCGCTGACGGCGGCCGTGCTGGGTGGTATCGGCAGCGTGCCCGGCGCCGCCCTCGGCGGTCTGCTGCTGGGTCTGATCGAATCACTGGCCGCCGGCTACCTGCCCGAAGGGGCCGTGTACCAGGACGTGGTGAGCTTCGTGCTGCTGATCCTGCTGCTCGTGTTCCGCCCGCAAGGCCTGCTGGGCAAGAAGGAAATGAACAGCGCCGCCCCCGGCAGCCTGACCTCGGGTCGCGGTGTGCGGCCGGGCCGGACGATGGCCGCCGTGCTGGCCGGGATCGACCGCCTGTTCACCGCGGCCTGGCTGCAAAAGCCCAACGCCAAGCTGATCGTCCTGGCCGCGGCCGTGGTGCTGGGCCTGGCGGTGCCGTCGGACTACTGGCTCGGCATCTTCGTGATGGTGCTGATCTATGGCCTGCTGGCCACGGGCCTGAACGTGGTGGTGGGCTTCGCCGGCCTCCTGGACCTGGGCTTCGTTGCCTTCTGGGCCATCGGCGCGTACTTCACCTCCATCCTGTTCATCGACATCATCCAGCAGGCCTGGGGCCTGGATCCGTCGGCCTGGTGGTGGCTGCTGTACGTGAACCTGCTGGCTGGCGGCCTGGTCGCCGGACTGGCCGCGATGCTGATCGGCTATCCCACGCTGCGCGTGCGCGGTGACTACCTGGCCATCATGACGCTGGGCTTCGGCGAGATCATCCGCATCGTCGCCACCAACTGGGTCGGCTTCACCAACGGACCGATGGGCCTGCGCGGCATTCCCTCGCCCCAGCTGTTCGGCTGGGTGCTCGACACCCCGCGCTCGCAGTACTTCTTCGCCCTGGCGCTGGCCGTGATCATCGTCCTGTTCGTGAGCCGGCTCACACGCTCCTATGTGGGCCGCGCCTGGGTGGCCCTGCGCGAGAACGAAGAAGCGGCCGAGGCCATGGGCATCTCGGGCACGCGCTACAAGCTCATGGCCTACGCCTGCTCGGGCTTCGTCGGTGGCGTGGTCGGCGTGTTCTTCGCCCACTTCATGCGCTACATCAGCCCGGCCAACTTCACGCTGTTCGAAAACATCCTGATCCTGCTGCTGGTCGTGCTCGGTGGCCTGGGCACGCTGGCCGGCCCCTTCCTGGGTGCCGCGGTCTGGCTGCTGTTCCTGCAGTTGTCGATGCACATCCCGCTGGTCACCGAGTTCCCCGAACTGCGCTTCGCCCTGCTGGGCATCCTGCTGATCGCACTGGTGCTGTACCGCCCCGACGGTCTGGCGGGCAAGGCGCGCAGCCGACTGACGATGGGATGAGGACCTGAACCACCATGAACACCCTGCCAACCACCGCCATGCCGGACATCGCCCTGAAGGCGCGCGGACTGGGCGTCGTCTTCGGCGGCCTGACCGCCGTCGATGCCCTGGACCTCGACGTCATGGGTCACAGCATCCACGCCATCATCGGTCCCAATGGCGCCGGCAAGACCACGGCCGTCAATGCCCTCTCGGGCTTCCAGCCACCCACCCGGGGCCAGGTCTGGATCGGCAACGTCACCCGGGACCGCTGGACATCGCACCAGATGGCGCAGGCCGGCCTGGCGCGCACCTTCCAGAACATCCGCCTGTTCGGCGGCATGACCGTGCTCGAGACGGTGCTCGTCGGCGCCCACAAGCTGTTCCGCGGCTCGCTGCCCGCGCTGCTGTGGCGCTGCGCCACCGCCCGCGCCGAAGAGCAGCGCCAGGAGGAGCGCGCGCGCGAACTGATCCGCTTCGTCGGCCTGCCCGACGCCACCGTCGGCCAGCCGGCCCAGTCGCTTTCATACGGCAACCAGCGACGCGTGGAGATCGCGCGCGCGCTCATGTCCGAGCCCGCCGTGCTGGTGCTGGATGAGCCCCTGGCCGGCATGAACGTCAGCGAGAAGGCCGAGGTCAGCGAACTGATCCGCGTCATCCGCCGCCAGGGCGTGGCGGTGCTCATGATCGAGCACGACATGGACGTGATCCGCAGCCTGGCCGAACGCGTCACGGTGATGCATCAGGGACGCAAGCTGACCGAAGGCAGCGCGACCGATGTCCTGTCCGATCCGCGCGTGCAGGACGCCTACCTGGGAAAAATGCAATGAGTACGCATCCTTACGAACTGCTGCGTGTCGAGCAGATGAGCGTCGCCTACGGCGAAGTCAAGGCCGTCAAGGGCGCGAGCCTGACCGTCGGCGCACACCAGATCGTCTCGCTGATCGGCAGCAACGGCGCCGGCAAGACCACGCTGCTGCGCGCGATCTCGGGCGTGTTGCCACTGCAGTCGGGCCGTGTCGAGTTCGGCGGCCAGGACATCACCCGCCTGCCCGTGCACACACGGGTGGGCCTGGGCCTGGCCCACGTGCCCGAAGGCCGCCACGTGTTCGGTCCGCTGAGCATCGTCGAAAACCTGCGCCTGGGCGCCTACGGCCACAGCGACAAGCCCGCCGTGCGCCGCCGCATGGAGGAGATGTTCGAGCTGTTCCCCATTCTGGCCGAGCGGCGCACGCAGCCGGCCGGCACGATGTCGGGCGGCGAGCAGCAGATGCTGGCCATCGCGCGCGCGCTGATGAGCAACCCCCGCCTGCTGATCCTGGACGAGCCGACCATGGGCCTGTCGCCCAAGATGATCGGCCTCGTGCTGGAGACCCTGGTCAGGATCCGCAGCCAGCAGATTCCCATCCTGCTGGTCGAGCAGAACACCGTCGAAGCCATCCGCATGGCCGACACCGTCTACGCGCTGCGCGTGGGCGAGATCGTCGCCAGCATGCCCGGCGCCGACGTGACCGAGGACGTGCTCAAGACCTTCTACCTCGGTTGACCCCTTTCGCCTTCCCGCTTTTTTCCCTTCGTTTTTTTTCATCCCGCGTTCCCAAGGAATCACACATGCGCACATCTGCTTCGCTTCTCGCCGCCGCCCTCCTGGGTGCATCGCTGGGCGCCTCGGCGCAGGAGAAGGTCACCGTGGCCTTCACCGGCACGCTGACCGGCGACTTCGCCTCCTACGGGGTCACCGGCAAGCAGGGCTTTGATCTGGCCATCGAGGCCTACAACGCCCAAAAAGGGCCCCAGGTGGAGGTCACCGTGGTCGACGACCATGGCAACCCGGGTGACGCCGTGATGGCCGCCAACCGCTTCTGCGCCGACAAGAACATGTCGGCCGTGGTCGGCTACACCTTCAGCTCGGTCGCGCTGGCCGCCATGCCCATCCTGGACAAGTGCAAGCTGCCCGTGATCGGCACCGCCGTGACGAGCCCGCAACTGTCGGGCACCAGCCCCTACTTCCGCCGCGTGGCGCTCACCGATGCCACCCAGGGCAAGCTGATGGGCGAATACGTGGCCAAGACGCTGGGCCTCAAGAACATCTACCTGCTGTACCAGCAGGACGATTACGGCATCGGCGTGCAGCAGGCCTTCAAGGCGGCCTTCGAGGCCGCGGGTGGCAAGCTGATGGGCAACGATCCCTACATGCTCGGCACCAAGGACTTCCGCACCCTGCTCACCCGCGTCAAGAGCAAGAAGCCCGAAGGCATCTTCATCGCGGGCTTCTACACCGAGGCGGCCAGCCTGGTCGCCCAGGCCAAGGCGATGCGCATCAACGCGCGCATGCTGGCCAACGACGGCTCGCTCTCGCCCCAGCTGATGGCGCTGAGCAACGGCGCCGCCGAAGGCATGACCCTGTATGGCACCTTCGACCCCGGCGCCTCGACCGAGGCCTCGCCCGTGGCCGCCAGCTTCGTCAAGACCTTCGTGGCCAAGTACAAGACCGAACCGGACAGCTGGGCCGCACTGGGCTACGACGCCGGCCTGGCGCTGACCGCCGCCATCGACGCGGCCAAGACCCAGGGGGGCATCGACCGCGCCCGCCTGCATGCCCGGCTCGGCGCCCTCAGCGGCCTGCCCGGCGCCACCGGCCAGGTCCAGTTCGAGCCCTCCGGCGACCGCAAGGCGTCCGTGCTGTTCTTCACCGTCCAGAACGGCAAGTTCACACTGGCCAAGTAAATCCTTCCGACAGAAAGCATCCACGACATGACCTGTGCCGCCACATCCGAGGGCCACTGCACGCAGACCCCGCAACCCTATGTCTGGACCGGCAAGCCGCTGGGCGAAGCCCGCAGCGCCCCGGGCAGCTTCTACACCTCGCAGGCCATCTTCGACGCCGAGATGGCCCATATCCACCTGAAGAACTGGATCTTCATCGGTCGCGCCGATCAGGTCGCCGAGCCCAACACCTACCTCGCCGTGGACACGGTGGGTGGGCCCGTGCTGCTCACGCGCGACCAGCACGGCGAGTTGCATGCCTTCGCCAACTACTGCCGCCACCGTGGCGCGCAACTGGCCGAGGGTGCCGGACGCCGTCAGCGCCTGGTGTGCCCCTACCACGCCTGGAGCTTCGGCCTCGACGGCAGCCTGCTGCGTGCGCCCGGCATGGAGGAGGTGCCCCACTTCGATCACGCCAAGGAATCGCTGATTCCGATCCGCATGGAGCAGTGGGCCGGCAACGTGTTCATCAACTACGACGAATCCGCACCGGGCCTCATGGCACACATGGGCAACTTCCCCGATCTGTTCGCCACGCACCGGGTCGAGGACATGCGCTGGGTGTTCGGTGTCGAGATCCAGGCGGCCTGCAACTGGAAGATGCTGCTCGAGAACGCCATGGAGTCCTACCACACGGCCACCGTGCATGCCCGCACGGTCGGCGCGCAGACCAGCGTCACCTTCCAGGGTGAAGACAACTGGGCCGCGATCCAGGTGCAGTCCACCATGACCACGGCCGTGCTCGACAAGTCGGCACCGGCCCCCTTCCCGCAGATCGAGGGGCTGGACGAACAGGCCCGCAAAGGCACCTACTTCACGCTGCTGTACCCGACCATCCAGTTCGTGTTCGCGCAGGACTGCATGTGGTGGCTGGCCGTGCGGCCGGTGTCACCGGAACGCTCGGTGCTCAGCGTGGGCGGCTGTTTCCCCAAGGAATACGTCGAGATGCCGAACTTCCAGGAACTTGCCCAGCCGTATTTCACCCGCTGGGAAGCTGTGGCCAGGGAGGACGCCGGCATACTCGAACGACAGCAAAAAGGCGTAAGCTCCGTGCTGTTCAAACCCGGCCTGCTGTCGCCGCGCGACGACGTCGTCCACACCATGGGCGAATGGGTGCGCCAGCGCATCGGCATCGCGGCCTACAACGAACCGTTCTGAGCCATACACCATGTCCCATGACTATCCTTCGACCCAACTGCTGATCGCCAACGAGTGGGTCAACGCCGCCTCCGGGCGCACACGCGAGGTCCTCAATCCGGCCACGGGCGAGATCATCGGCGAGGTGGCGCATGCCGACACCGCCGACCTCGACCGCGCGCTGGAGGCCGCCTGGCAGGGTTTCACGCAGTGGAGCCGCATGAGCCCCCATGAGCGCTGTGCGATCATGCGCAAGGCCGCCGGTCTGCTGCGCGCCGACGCCGAGCGCACCGCACGCTGGCTCACGCTCGAACAGGGCAAGCCCCTGCGCGAGGCCCAGGGCGAGGTGGCCGCGGCCGCGGCCATCATCGAGTGGTTCGCCGAGGAGGGCCTGCGGCTGTACGGCCGCATCGTGCCGTCCCGCAACGCCAACGTGCAGCAATGGGTCACCAAGGAACCGATCGGCCCCGTGGCCGCGTTCACGCCCTGGAACTTCCCGATCAACCAGATCGTGCGCAAGCTCTGTGCGGCACTGGCCACGGGATGCTCGTTCCTCGTCAAGGCGGCCGAGGAGACCCCGGCGTCGGCCGCGGCGCTGATCGACGCCTTTGTGCGGGCGGGGGTGCCCGCCGGCACCGTCGGCCTGGTGTTCGGCGACCCGCAGGCGATCTCGTCCTACCTGATCCCCCATCCGGTGATCCGCAAGGTGTCGTTCACCGGGTCCACGGCCGTGGGCAAGCAGCTGGCGGCGCTGGCCGGCAGCCACATGAAGCGCGTCACCATGGAGTTGGGCGGCCATGCGCCGGTCATCGTCATGGACGATGCCGACGTCACGCACGCCGCCAGCACCATCGCCGCCGCCAAGTTCCGCAACGCCGGCCAGGTCTGCATCTCGCCGACCCGCCTGCTCGTGCACCGCCGGGTCAAGCAGGACTTCGTCCAGGCGCTGCTGGCGCACGTGCAGGGCCTGAACGTGGGCAACGGGCTGGACGAGAAGACCACCCTCGGCCCCCTGGCCCATGCGCGCCGGGTTGCCGCCATGGCACAGTTCGTGGACGATGCGCGTGCGCAAGGCGCCACCATCCTCACCGGCGGTGACCGGCTGGACGGGGCAGGCTACTTCTTTGCGCCCACGCTGGTGGACGACGTGCCGCGCGAGGCCGCGCTGTTCAACCAGGAACCCTTCGGTCCCATCGCCGGCATCTCGACCTTCGACACACTGGACGAGGCCGTGGCCGAAGCGAACCGTCTGCCCTACGGACTGGCGGCCTATGCGTTCACCTCGTCCTTCAGCCACGTGCACCGGCTCAGCCGCGAGGTGCGCGCCGGCATGCTGTGGATCAACCAGGGTGCGACACCATCGGCCGAGCTGCCCTTCGGCGGCATCCGCGACTCCGGCTACGGCAGCGAGGGCGGGCCGGAAGCCCTGGAAGCCTACGTCGACACCAAGGTCGTGTCCGTCACGGCGCGCTGAGGCCGGCGCCGGCCGCCAGCGCGGCGGCGATCTCGCCCATGTCGCGGAAAACCCGGGCCACGTCCAGCGACGCGAAGGCCCGCCCATGCCCGCCGGGGCAGTAGCCCCAGACCGTCGCACCGGCGGCCAGCCCCGCCTGGGCGCCGGTGGCGGTGTCCTCGATCACCAGACAGCGCGAGGGCGCCACACCCAGGTGCGCCGCGGCCGCGAGGTACACGTCCGGGTGCGGCTTGGAGCGCGGCAGGTCGTGCCCGCTGAAGATGCGGTCCCCGAAGTACGGCGCCATGCCGGCCATGCCGATCTGCATCACCACCTTGGCCTTGTCGGCACCGGACGCGCAGGCAATGCGGCCGCCGGCATGGCCGTGCGCGGCCACCACCGCCCGCAACGCCCCGGGGACGGGTTGCAGCTCGGCACGCAGACGTTCGTCACGCCGGGCATAGAAGGCGCGCATCCATGCCTCGGTCAGCGGCCGACCGGTGTGGTGCTCGATCAGGGCGCGCTGGTCGCGCACCGCGCGCCCGATGAAGTGGTGCTCGCACTCGGCCTGCGTCAGTGCCCAGCCGGCCTCGTTGAGCATGTCCCGAAGCACGCCGTTGGTGATCGGCTCGCTGTCCACCAGGACACCATCGCAGTCGAACAGCACCGCCTCGAACACCGTCCCGCTCCTCATGCAAACACCCCATCGACGTAATACCAGCGGCCGCCTTCGCGCACGAAGCGGCTGGTCTCATGCAACCGGTTTCCCCGGCCGCCCACGCGCGAGCGCGCCACGAACGCCACCGTGGCGTGGTCGGCATCCTGCACCTGAAAGTTCTTGACGGTCAGCCCCAGCCACTTCGTGCCGGGTTCCAGCGTCAGCCGGTCCGGACGCGTGTCGGGGTGCCAGGTGGCCAGCAGGTGGTCGGTGCGCCCCAGCACAAAGGCGCTGTAGCGCGAGCGCATCAGGCGCTCGGCATCGGGCGCCGGTTCGCCGGCGTCCAGAAAAGGCCCGCAGCAGCGCTCCAGGGAGACCGGCCGGCCTCTGGCATCGACCCGGCCGCAGGGACAAGGATTCATCGTCATGGGGCAATGTTAGCCGGGCCCTGCACGTCGCGACCGCCGGTGGTACGGTTGGAGGAAGCGGCCGCACAGGCTCGCGTTGTCGACCAGACTTTGATCTGACTTTTCCCCTTCCCGTGGAGCACCTTGCATGACCGATCTGTCCCGTTTCCCCGTCACCCACAAATGGCCTGCGCAGCACCCCGACCGCCTGCAGGTGTACAGCCTGCCCACCCCCAACGGCGTCAAGGTCACCATCCTGCTGGAGGAGCTGGGCCTGCCCTATGAGGCCCACCGCGTGGGTTTCGACACCAATGCCCAGCTCTCGCCCGAGTTCCTCTCGCTCAACCCCAACAACAAGATCCCGGCCATCCTCGACCCCGACGGCCCGGGCGGCCAGCCCCTGCCGCTGTTCGAGTCCGGTGCCATCCTGATCTACCTGGCCGAGAAGACCGGCCGCTTCCTGCCCGCCGACCCGGCCGCGCGCTACCAGACCATCCAGTGGGTGATGTTCCAGATGGGCGGGATCGGCCCGATGTTCGGTCAGCTCGGTTTCTTCCACAAGTTCGCCGGCAAGGACATCGAGGACAAGCGGCCGCGCGACCGCTACGCCGCCGAGTCGCGCCGCCTGCTGGGTGTGCTCGATCGCCATCTCAAGGGCAAGGACTGGATCATGGGCAGCGACTACACCATCGCCGACATCGCCACCTTCCCCTGGGTGCGCAACCTCGTGGGCTTCTACGGCGCCGGCGATCTGGTCGGCTTCCAGGACTTCCCCGAGGTCGACCGCGTGCTGCAGGCCTTCCTCGCCCGCCCGGCCGTGCAGCGCGGCCTGACGATTCCCGGCTGAGCGC
>NZ_JAQVEJ010000003.1:0-4905 GCF_028698005.1 Hydrogenophaga sp. | reverse complement strand
TATCGTCTCCAGAAGGCGCTCGTGAACAGCACCAGGAAGGTCAGCAACTCCAGCCGTCCGAGCACCATCGAAAAACTCAGGATGTTCAGTTGCAGGCCGCTGAGCACCCCGAAGTGGCTCGCAGGCCCCACCTGACCCAGGCCGGGGCCGATGTTGTTGAGGGTGGCCACCACGGCCGAGAAGCCCGTCACGATGTCCAGCCCGGTGAACAGCAGCAGCATCGTCAGCCCCATGGTGGCCGCGCCGTAGATGAGCATGAACCCGAGCACCGTGGCCATCACCTGCGGCGGCACCACCTGCCCGCCCAGCGTCACCGGATTGACCACGCGCGGATGCACGATGCGCACCAGCTCGCGCCGCGCCTGCTTCACGAGCAGCAGCATGCGCACGAGCTTGATGCCGCCGCCGGTCGATCCCGCGCACGAGACGAACGTGCCCAGGAACATCATCAGCACCGGCGCAAACACCGGCCATTGGCCATAGTCGGTGGTGGTGAAGCCCGTGGTGGTGGCCACCGAGATCACATGGAACGCGCTCTGCCGCAGGGCATCGACCGGGTCGGCATACACCTCGTGCACCAGCAGCAGGACGGCCACCAGCCCCACCGACAGCGCCAGGATCGTCACATAGGAGCGGATCTCGCGGTCGCGCGTGAGCGGCCGCAGGGTGCGGTTGCGCAGCACGATGAAGTAGCGCACGAAGCTGATGCCCGAGATCGCCATGAAGAACATGGACACGTACTCGACCCGCTCGGAGCGGAAAAAGCCCAGGCTCGCGTCGTGTGACGAGAAACCGCCCAGGCCCATGGTGGTGCACGAGTGCATGAAGGCATCGGCCCAGCCCATGCCGGCCCAGCGGTAGGCCAGCAGGCAGGCCGCCGACAGCAGGAAGTACACGGCCCACAGGCCCCGCGCCGTCTGCGCGATGCGCGGCGTGAAACGCGTGTCCTTCATCGGCCCCGGGGTCTCGGCCTTGTACAGCTGCACCCCGCCCAGGCCCAGCAGCGGCAGCACCGCCACCACCAGCAGCATGATGCCCAGGCCACCGATCAGTTGCAGGAAGCAGCGCCAGATGTTGACCGACACCGGCAAGGCATCGAGGCCGGCCAGCGCCGTCGCGCCGGTGCCCGTCAGCGCGCTCATGGCTTCGAAATAGGCCTGGCTCCAGGTGATGCCGGGCACGGTGAACATGAGCGGCACCGCCGAAAACGCCGGCAGCAGCAGCCACACCATGTTCACCAGCAGGAAGCCGTCCTTGGGCAGCAGCTCGCGCTGGTGCTCGCGCGTCGCCGCCCAGGCCAGCGCACCGCAGATGAGCGCCAGGGCGAACGCGGCCTCCCAGACAAAACGGTAGCCCTCCTGGTCCTCGAACCAGGCCCAGCCCAGCGGCATCAGGAAGGCGAACGAGAACGCCATCAGCACGCGCGAGAACACGTGGAGAGCGGGCAGGATGCTGATCATGCTCAGCCGAAGAACGTGGCCCCGACCTGGAACAGGCGCTCGACGTCACGCACCTGCCGCTTGTCCGGGATGAACATGATGAGGTGGTCGTCGGCCTCGATCAGGGTGTCGTGATGGGGCATCAGCACCTCCGAGTCCTTGCCTTCCCCGCGCACGATCGCACCCAGCCGCGTGCCCGGCGGCAGCTTGATCTCCTCGACGCGCCGCCCCACCAGTTTCGAGGTCTTGACGTCGCCACGCGCCACACCCTCCAGGGCCTCGGCCGCACCACGCCGCAGGCTGTGCACGGCCGCCACGTCGCCGCGGCGCAGGTGCGCCAGCAGCTCGCCGATCACGGTCTGTGCCGGCGACACCGCGATGTCGATGGTGCTGCCCTGCATCATGTCGGCATAGGCGCGCCGGTTGATCAGCGACAGCACCCGGTTGGCCCCCATGCGCTTGGCCAGCATGGCCGAGAGAATGTTGTCCTCGTCGTCGTTGGTCAAAGCCAGGAACATGTCCATCTCGCCCACGTTTTCCTCGAACAGCAGGTCCTCGTCGGCACCATCGCCCTGCAGCACCAGCACGTCCGAGGGCAGCTGGCTGGCCAGGTACTCGCAGCGCGTCCGGTCGCGCTCGATGATCTTCACCTCGCACTGCCCGACCAGGCTGCGCGCCAGGCGCAGGCCGACGCGCCCGCCCCCGGCGATCATCACCCGCTGCACCGGCTTGTTCACCGGGTGGATGGCGGCCAGCACCTGGCGGATGCGGCGCGTGTCGGCCAGCACGAACACCTCGTCACCGGGCAGGATGCGCGCGTTCGGCGAGGCCTCCATCTCGGTGTCGAGCCGGTACAGGGCCACGATCCGCATCGGCGCGTGCGGGAAGCGCTCGCGCAGCTCGCCGATGGTGTGCCCCACCACCTTGCCGCCGGCGGCGGCACGCACCACGATCAGCGCGGCGCGTTGCTGCGAGAACTCCACCACCTGCAGCGCCTCGGGGTAGTTGATGAGCTTGTGGATGTAGCGGGTGACCGACTCCTCCGGGCAGATCACGCGGTCCACCGCGAACCCGTTTCGGCCCAGCAGGCCGTCGTCGCTGGTGAATTCGGGCGAGCGCAGGCGGGCGATGGTCGTCGGCACGCTGAACACGTCGTGTGCCACCTTGCTGACCACCAGGTTCACCTCGTCGGCCGCGGCGCAGGCGATCAGCATGTCGGCGTCGCGCGCGCCGGCCTCCTGCAGCACCGAGGGCTGGACGCCGTTGCCGACCACCCCCCGCAGATCGAGCTTTTCCTCCAGCAGGCGCAGGCGCGCCGGGTCCTGGTCGATGACCGTGATGTCGTTCTGCTCGGAAACGAGGCTCTCGGCCACGCTCTCGCCGACCCGGCCCGCACCCAGGATGATGATCTTCATGCGAAGAATTATCGCCCCGGCGGCGCCGCTGCGTGGTGGCGCCGGACGCACACGCGCCGGCCCGGAACCGCCGGCCTACAGTCCCCGCGCAATGATGATCTTCTGCACGTCGCTGGTGCCCTCGTAGATCTGGCACACGCGCACGTCGCGCCAGATGCGCTCCAGCGGGAAGTCGTTCACGTAGCCGTAGCCCCCCAGGGTCTGGATGGCGGCCGAGCAGACCTGTTCGGCCACCTCGCTGGCGAACAGCTTGGCCATGGCCGCCTCCTGGAGACAGGGCCGGCCGGCGTCGCGCAGCGCGGCGGCATGCCAGATGAGCTGGCGTGCCGCCTCCAGCCGGGTCGCGCACTCGGCGAGCCGGAACGACACCGCCTGGTGGTTGAAGATGGCCGTACCGAAGCTCTGGCGTTCCTTGGCGTAGCCGATGGCGACGTCGAGCGCGCTGCGCGCCATGCCCACGCTCTGCGCGGCGATGCCGATGCGCCCGCCTTCGAGCGAGGACAGCGCGATCCGGTAGCCCTCGCCCTCCTCGCCGATCCGGTTCTCCACCGGGACACGGCAGTTCTCCAGCCGGATCTGCGCCGTGTCGCTGCTGTGCTGGCCCACCTTGTCCTCGAGCCGATCGACGTGCCAGCCCGGGTTGTCCGTCGGCACCAGGAAGGCGCTCATGCCCTTCTTGCCCGCGCCCTTGTCGGTCACGGCGATCACCACCGCGGCCTGGCCGTTCTGGCCACTGGTGATGAACTGCTTGACGCCGTTGATGACGTACGCGTCGCCCTCGCGCACCGCCGTGGTCCGCAGGCCCGAGGCGTCGGAGCCCACGTGTGGCTCGGTCAGGCAGAAGGCGCCGAGGATGTCACCGCGCGCGGCCGGCACCAGCCAGCGCTGCTGCTGCGCGGGGGTGCCGTACTTCAGCAGGATGGCGTTGTACGGGCAATTGGTCACACTGATCGCGGTGCTGGTGCCGCCGTCACCGGCCGCAATCTCCTCCAGCACCAGCGCCAGCGTCAGGTAGTCCAGCCCGGCGCCGCCCAGTTCCTCGGGCACGCAGATGCCGTAGGCGCCGAGCGCGGCCAGCCCCTGGTGCGCCGCCTTCGGAAAGGTGTGCTCGCGGTCCCAGCGTGGCGCGTGGGGCCACAGCTGCTCCTGGGCGAACGCGCGCACGGCGTCGCGGATCATGATCTGGTCCTCGTTCAACAGCATCTCGGTTTCTCCTGCGTTGTGGGTCGTCGTGCCGGTCTCACCAGCTCTCGGCCCGGCGGCCGTCATGGTGGATCAGGCGGCCGTTGTCATCGGCCGACACGCCGGCCAGCACCTGCCGCATGCCCTGCACGCTCTGCTGCACCGTCAGTGGCGCCGACGCGCCGCCCATGTCGGTCTGCACCCAGCCCGGATCCAGCAGCACCAGACGCGCGCCCGGGTAGTCGAATCGCGCACTGGACACGGCCATGTTCACCGCCGCCTTGCTCACCCGGTACAGCCACGCGCTGCTGCCGGGCACCGGCCCGATCAGGCTCATGGAACTGGAAATGGCGGCGAACACCCCACCCGCCGCCTGCACCATGGGCATCACCTGCGGCAGCGCCTGCATCAGCCCGAGCACATTCGTGTGCATCAGGCGGTCGAACGCCTGCTGCGTGGGCGGCGTCGTGGCGTGGCCGCGGTCGATCACGCCGGACACATAGAGCGCCACGTCCAGTTTCTCGCCGTCGAGTTGCCACGCCAGACCGCTCACGCTGGCCGGCTGCGCAACGTCCAGGCGCAACGGCTGCGCCCCCAGCGCCTGCAAGCGCTCCAGCCCGGCGTCATCGCGCGCCGTCGCGAGCACGCGCACGCCAGCCTCGCGGTACTGGCGCACGAACTCCAGACCGATGCCGCGCGAGGCACCGATGATCAGCACGTTGCTCATGGTCGCGCCTTACACCAGCTCGATGGCCATGGCCGTGGCCTCGCCACCGCCGATGCACAGTGTGGCCACGCCCTTGCGGCCACCACGTGCCTGCAGCGCATGCAGCAGCGTCACCAGGATGCGCGCGCCGCTGGCGCCGATC
>NZ_JAQVEJ010000072.1 GCF_028698005.1 Hydrogenophaga sp. | reverse complement strand
TCCTCCTGGCGCAGGCGAAGCTGGCGCAACGCGAAGAAACGGTAGGGGCAATCGCGCAGGTCCTGATAGGCGCTGGCCGACAGGGCCTCGGGCAGCAGGTCGGGCGCGGCGGGACCCGGGCGCGGTTGCGCAACGGTCGGCAGCGTGCGCGACACACGGGGATCGTTGCCAGCCTGAGCCAAGGCCGGCTCGGCACGCAAGGCCTGTACCCAGGCCGACGGCAGCATCACCTCGCCGGCATCGTGCTGGCGCCAGAGCAGGTCGAGCACCGGCCGGGTCAGCACGTGGGCCCAGGTTCGCGCCGCCGCCTCGGCCAGCGCGGCGCGCTCGGGCAGGCCCAGCAGGCTGCGCTGCTCCGCACCCCAGTCGCCCGGCGGTTCGGGACTGACGGGCAGGTGCACGGCGTCGCAGCCCGGCACCACCACCGCACCGACCGAACGCCCCAGCAACTGCGCCATCGGCAGCACGATGACCGGCGCGCCGGCGTCGCGTCCGCCCCGATCGGGCAGGAAGCTGGCCGCCTCCAGGGCATCGCGCACCCAGCCCGAGAAGACAGCGACCGACCAGCGGTGCGGCGACAGCTCGGCCAGTTCGTGGGCGCCCTCGGCCAGCCGCAGGGCCTCGATCACCCGCTGACCGGCGGCATCGGCGGCCAGCGGCTCCCAGGCGCCGGTGTCCTCCAGGGCCTGGCGCACGTCCTGCAGCCAGGCCCCCAGTGGCCGCGCACCCTGCAGCGATCCGAGCGTCACCTGCACGCCGTCGGGCACCATCGCAGCGGCCTTCGGATGCGCGAGCAGCGCACGCCACGAGGACAGGCCCTCGCGCCGCGCCAGAAGCTCCAGCCGGTCGATGGCGTCGGGCGACCAGCGGGGCGCCAGTTTGAGCCATTCGATCACGGCGTCGGTACGCGCCCGCGCGTCGGCCGCGCGCAACAGGCCGAGCACCCGCGCCGCCGCGTGGGTGGTCGAGAGCTTCCAGCCCGTCTCGTCGCGCACCGTCAGGCCCGCGCCAGCCAGCAGCGCACCGATGCGCCGCGTCAGCAGCCGGTCCTGCGCCACCAGCGCCACCGGCACCTGGCCGGCACTGGCCCGCGCGATCACGCAGGCGGCAGCGCGCTGCGCCTCGTCCTCCGCATCGGCGCAAGCGTGCAACCACGCCGGGCCGTCGCGCGCCGGAGGCTGCGCGGGACGGCTTTCGGGCCAGTCCAGTGCCTCGGCGCGATCGGCCCAGTGCACCAGCAGCCCTTCGGCCAGCGGATCGGCCTGGAACCCCGGCACCAGCAGCAGCAGGTCGGCCACGGCGCCCGGCGCCGCCAGATCGCTCCAGAGCACATCGGTGGCGTAGGCCGACAGGCCCACCCAGGTCAGGGCCAGCGAATGGACCAGCCCCTCCCACTGGAACATGGGACCGGCTGCGCCGAGCTGCCCGCGCATGTCCTCGATCCAGGCCATGCGGGCGGCAGGCGCGCGGGCGGCTGCCAGCGGCGCGAGCTGGTGCGCAGCCTCCACCAGTCGACCGGACAGACTGGCACGCATGGCCGCGTCCAGCCCGCGCACCGACACCTGGGCCAGCAGGCCGGCGGCGATCAGGCTGTCGCGCGCGGCATCGCCCGATACGTCATGCGGCCCTGGCACGAAGGGCGCCAGCGAGGCGGCCCAGTTGCGGCTGGATTCGAAACGGGGGGCGAAGCCGTGCGGCTGGCGCCGTGCCCAGGCGCGCCGGCCGGCGTCCATCATCTGGGCATAGGGCACGAGGAATACCACCCGCGACGGATCGACCTGCCGCGCGGCCATGCCGGCCTGCGCACGCGCCAGCAAGACATCCCACTGCGCAGCGGCCACATCGGGCAGGGGAGCTGGAGCACCCTTGTCACGGTGATTGGCTTGGGAGGTGGTTGACATCATGGCCCCGGCTTTTCTGTCACAATTGCTGCAATACGGCTGTTCCGGCCGAGTATGCCGGTATCCGGCACGCCCTTTTCAACCCACCTACGCACGTACAGGACCACGCATGGCCAGCGACCTGATCAAACACGTTTCCGACACCAGCTTCCAAGCCGATGTGATCGATGCCCAAACGCCCGTTCTCGTCGATTTCTGGGCCGAATGGTGCGGCCCCTGCAAGATGATCGCGCCGGTGCTGGACGAAGTGGCCAACACCTACAGCGGCAAGCTCAAGGTCGCCAAGGTCAATGTCGACGAGAACCGCGAGATCCCGGCCAAATTCGGCATCCGTGGCATCCCGACGCTGATGCTGTTCAAGGACGGCCAGCTCGCTGCCACCAAGGTCGGTGCCATGAGCAAGGCCCAGCTGACGGCTTTCATCGACCAGCAACTGGCCTGATCCGGCCCGCCGAGCCCGGGCGCCATGCCCAGGCTCGTTGACGACCACCGCATTTTTCCTGTCATAATGGGTTTTTGCCGGCCACCGCGCCCGGCACTTGTCCTCTGCGCCATCCGTACCCCGGTTCACGGCGCCCCCCTCCCCGGTTACCCCATCCACTCCCCGACGGAGTCGAATCGATGCACCTTAATGAACTCAAGGCACTGCACGTGTCTGAAGTCGTGAAGCAGGCCGAAGCTCTCGAAATCGAGAACACCAGCCGCATGCGCAAACAGGAGTTGATGTTTGCGATCATCAAGAAGCGTGCCAAGGCCGGCGAGCAGGTCTTCGCCGACGGCATCCTGGAAGTGCTGCCCGACGGGTTCGGCTTCCTGCGCAACATGGACACCAGCTTCACGGCGTCCACCGACGACATCTACATCTCGCCCAGCCAGATCCGCCGCTTCAACCTGCACACCGGCGACATGATCGAGGGCGAGGTTCGCATCCCCAAGGATGGCGAACGCTACTTCGCGCTGAACAAGCTCGACAAGATCAACGGCCTGCCGCCCGAGCAGAACAAGCACAAGATCATGTTCGAGAACCTCACGCCGCTGTTCCCCAAGGAACAGATGAAGCTTGAGCGCGACATCAAGAGCGACGAGAACATCACGGGCCGCATCATCGACATCATCTCGCCCATCGGCCGTGGCCAGCGGGCGCTGATCGTGGCGCCGCCCAAGAGCGGCAAGACGGTGATGATGCAGCACATCTGCCACGCCATCACCGCCAACTACCCCGAGGTGGCGCTGATGGTGCTGCTGGTGGACGAGCGCCCCGAGGAAGTGACCGAGATGCAGCGCACCGTGCGCGGCGACGTCATCGCCTCGACCTTCGACGAGCCGGCTGCCCGCCACGTGCACGTGGCCGAGATGGTGATCGAGCGCGCCAAGCGCCTGGTCGAGCTCAAGAAGGACGTGGTGATCATGCTCGACTCGATCACCCGCCTGGCCCGCGCCTACAACAACGTGCTGCCCTCCTCGGGCAAGGTGCTGACCGGCGGTGTGGACGCCAACGCCCTGCAGCGGCCCAAGCGCTTCTTCGGCGCGGCCCGCAACGTGGAAGAAGGCGGCTCGCTGACCATCATCGCCACCGCACTGGTCGACACCGGCAGCCGCATGGACGAGGTCATCTTCGAGGAGTTCAAGGGCACGGGCAACTGTGAAATCCACCTGGACCGCCGCCTGTACGAAAAGCGCGTGTTCCCCTCGATCCAGCTCAACCGCAGTGGCACCCGCCGCGAAGAGCTGCTGCTGCAACCCGAGATCCTGCAAAAGACCCGCATCCTGCGCCAGTTCATGTACAACATGGACGAAATCGAAGCCATGGAGATGGTGCTCAAGAGCATGAAATCGACGAAGAACAACTCCGAGTTCTTCGACATGATGCGCCGCGGCGGTTAATCCGCTTATAATTTAGAGCTTTACAACTTGCAGGCAAGTACGGAAAAAATGGATTTTTCCGCGGCTGCCGCACCTGAACCGAGAAATTCGCCATGAAAGAAGGCATCCACCCCGATTACCGCGAAGTGCTGTTCGTGGACCTGTCCAACGGCTTCAAGTTCGTGACGCGCTCGTGCGCACCGACCCGGGAAACCGACACCTTCGAGGGCAAGGAATACCCGCTGTTCAAGCTGGATACCTCCAGTGAATCGCACCCCTTCTACACCGGCACGCAAAAGAGCGTGGACAACATGGGTGGCCGCGTCGAGCGCTTCCGCAACCGCTACGCCAAAAAGTAATCACCTGGCCTGCGCCCCCTCCGAACAGCCGGCTTGCCCGGCTGTTTTTGTTTCTTGCCCTGCCCTGCGGCCGGCATGTGTTGGAGCCGCAACCGGCCTGCCGTATAGTCCAGCGCAGTGAATTCGACCACCCCCGCCATCGTCACCCAGGCCGCCGTCCGGCAACTGCCGCGCGCGGTGCTGCTGTTGTTTTGCCTGGCCTATGCGCTGCCCGGCTTCATCGGCCGCGAAGCCTGGAAAACCGCCGATGCGACCGCCTTCGGCATCATGATCGACCTGGTGCGCGGCGGTGACTGGTGGAGTCCCGGCGTGCTCGGCGCACCGGCCGAAACCCCTGGCTGGGCGGCATACTGGCTCGGCGCCTGGGCCATCCAGGCCCTCCCCTTCCTGGCCCCCGAGACGGCCGTCCGCGTCCCCTTCATCGGGCTGCTGCTGTTCACCTTCGCCTGCACCTGGTACAGCGTCTACCACCTGGCGCGCCAGCCACAGGCACAACCCGTGAGCTTCGCCTTCGGCGGTGAAGCCAGCCCGCGCGACTACGCCCGCGCCCTGGCCGACGCGGCGGTGCTGGCGCTCGCGGCCTGTCTGGGCCTGGCACAGCTGGGTCATGAGACCACCCCCGACGTCGCCCGCCTGGCTGGCGCTGCCGCCATGCTCTATGGTGCCAGCCGCGTGGCCGACCTGCGCAGCCCGCACAGCCGGCAGGTGCTGGCCAAGACTGTCGTCGGCTGGCTGCTGGGCTGCGTGCTGCTCGTTTTCGGCGGTGCGCCGGGACTGGCGCTCGTGCTCGGCGCGGGACTGCTGGCCGTGCTCTGCGGTGCCGGGCGCAGCGCCGAGGCCACCGGCGTGCCAGACGGCAGCACACCTGCGCCGGTTCCGCTCGGGCTGCTGGCCGCGCTGGCCGGTGTGCTCGGTGCCAGCTGGCTGCTGGCATGGGGCCTGGGCGCGCTGGCACCGTTCACCTGGCCCGTCTTGCCGGAAACGTTGGACGACTGGCAGCGCTGGCTGCGCCTCATGACCTGGTTCACATGGCCAGCCTGGCCCATGGCGCTCTGGACACTGTGGCGCTGGCGGCATCAGCTCGGCAGCCTGCACCTGCTGTTGCCGCTGTGGCTGGCCGGTGCCAGCGTGCTGCACAGCATGCTGGCAAGTGAACACCTCGACCGCGCCCTGCTGCTGTCCCTGCCCGGCTTCGCGACGCTGGCGGCATTCGCGCTGCCCACGATGCGGCGCAGCATGTCGGCGCTGATCGACTGGTTCACGCTGCTGTTCTTCTCGGTCTGCGCACTCATCATCTGGGTGATCTGGTTCGCCATGATGACGGGGTTTCCGACCAAACCGGCTGCCAACGTCGCCAAACTGGCGCCCGGTTTTCGGCCGGAGTTTTCGCTGGTGCTGTTTCTCGCCGGCGCGCTGGCCAGTCTGGCCTGGATCGGTCTGGTGGCATGGCGCACGGGCCGCCACCGGCAGGCCCTCTGGAAAAGTCTGGTGCTGCCCGCCGCGGGAGCCACGCTGTGCTGGCTGCTGCTGACGAGCCTGTGGCTACCGCTGCTCGACCATGCGCTCAGCTACGGCCCGCTGTCGCGCCGCATCGCGACCCTGGTACCCGCAGGCCACTGCGTCGTGGTCGACGGCCTGAACCATGCCCACGAATCGGCCCTGCGCTACCACGGCAACCTCGATCTGGTGCGCATCGGTTCGCGCGAGCAGGACCGCTGCCGCGCCCTGATCGTGGAGTCCGAACGCCAGGACAGCCTGTGGAAGCGCACCGACCTGACGCAATGGGCCTACCGCGCCACCGTGCGCCGCCTGAGCGACCGGCAGGAGCGCTTCGCCCTGTACATCCGGGTCAGCCCCGGCCCGGGTACCCGACCCTGAGGGCACCGGTACCCGTCCAGCCAGCGAAAGGCTGAGACAGGTGCGCTCTCTGTTCGCTCAGCGCCTCACCCGCGAGGCGGGCACCACTATCATGAAGCGTGAACCCTGGCCGACCTCGCTGCGCACTTCCAGCACGCCGCCATGGCGCTGCACCACGTGCTTGACGATGGCCAGCCCCAGCCCCGTACCGCCTGTTTCGCGGGAGCGGCTGCGGTCCACGCGATAGAAACGCTCGCTCAGCCGGGGCAGGTGCTCGGGTGCGATGCCAGGACCGGTATCCTGGACGTAGAACTCGGCCGACCCGTCGTCGCGCTGGCGCCAGCCGGCCGTGATATGCCCGCCGGGCGGGGTGTAGCGCACGGCATTGCTCAGCAGGTTCGACATGGCGCTGAGCAGTTCGGTCTTGGCCCCCGCGATGTGCAAAGGCTCGTTCTCGCCCAGATCGATATGGTGCAGCGGGTCTGCAGTGGCCTGGCTCAGGCCGCGCGCCTCCTGCAACACGTGTTCCAGCAACTCCGGCGTCGCCATCCATTCGCCGGCGCCGGGCATCGGACTGCCCTCCAGACGCGAGAGCGTCAGCAGGTCGCTGACCAGGGTCTGCATGCGATGGGCCTGCTGCGACATGAGATCGAGATAGCGTGCCTGATCACCCGGCTCCAGCGGCAGCGTCTGCATGGTCTCCACGAACCCGGCCAGCACCGTCAGCGGTGTGCGGATCTCATGCGAGACATTGGCCACGAAGTCGCGCCGCATGGCCTCGGCCAGTTGCAGCGCCGTCACGTCACGGGTGATCATCAGCTTGCGCTTCTTGCCGTAGGGATGAATCTGCAGCGAGATGCGCAAAGGCTGTACCGACGTGGCGCCGGTGCCATCGATCTGGATTTCGTGGCGGAAATCGGCCTCGTCCAGGTAGGCGATGAAGGCCGGTGCCCGGACCAGGTTGCGCACGTACTGGCCCTGGTCGCGCTGGGGGTCAAAGCCCAGGTGGCTGGCGGCCGTGAGGTTGCTCCATTCGATGCGCCACTCGGCGTCCAGCAGGACCACGCCGCTGGGCGAGGCCTGCAAGGCCGAGAGGAAGTCCTCCAGACGTGCGTCGCTCTTTCCGGCCTTCTTTTCCAGCTTGCGCACCTGTTTGCGCACCCGGTCAACGACATCTCCCCAGACCCCCGAGAGCACGGGCATGCGCGCCCCGTCGGGCGAATTCAGCCAGCGCATCACCCAGGCGGCACGCTGGCTGTCGAACCAACCCCAGACCACGGCACCCAGCACGGCGCCACCGAGCGTCCACCCGGCCGAGCCGTTGAGCCAGCCCCAGACGGCGCCCAGGGCCACCAGAAGAGCAGGCGCCAGCGCGCGCCAGATCATGCAGCGGCGGAGCGTGTTGGACCCTGGGCCGTGAGGCGGTAGCCCGCTCCACGCACGGTCTCGACCATGGCGGCTGCCTCACCCAGTGATTCCCTCAAGCGTTTGACATGCACGTCCACTGTGCGCTCCTCGATGAAGACATGATCCCCCCAGATTCGGTCCAGCAGGGTACCACGGGTATGGACGCGCTCGGCATGCTTCATCAGGAAATGCAGCAGCTTGAACTCGGTCGGGCCGACCTTGAGCTCATGCCCCCGGAAGCTGACGCGGTAGGTGGCGGCGTCGAGCGTGAGGTCGCCCACCGTGACCGCATCATCGACGATCTCGGGCGCCCGCCGGCGCAGCACGGCGCGGATGCGGGCCAGCAGTTCCTGGGTCGAAAACGGCTTGGTGATGTAGTCATCGGCACCAGCGTCCAGGCCCTGGACCTTGTCGGGCTCGTCTCCCCGTGCGGTCAGCATGAGGATCGGCACCGGCTTCGTGCGCTCATGCTTGCGCCACTGACGGGCCAGTGCCACGCCACTCTGCCCAGGCAGCATCCAGTCCAGCAGGATGACATCGGGCAGCACGGCATCGACCTCGCGCTGGGCGGCTTCGCCGTCGAAGACGACAGTGGGGGCGAACCCGTTGTGCCGCAGGTTGACAGCAATCAATTCGGCAATGGCTGGTTCGTCCTCGACGACCAGCACCCGCGGCAACTTTCTCATCGAACCACAGACTCCACTTGATCGAGCGAGGAGTGTCGCACGTCTTCGCCCATCACGATGAATATGATCTGCTCGGCGATGTTCTTGGCATGGTCGCCCACCCGTTCGATCGCCTTGGCCAGGAACAGCAGGTTCAAACTCAAGGAAATCGTGCGCGGGTCTTCCATCATGTAGGTAATGAGTTTGCGCAGGAAGCCGTCGTATTCGGCGTCCACCGCATTGTCTTCCTTCATGATCGCCACGGCCATGCTCACGTCCAGGCGCGCAAAGGCATCGAGCGTCTTGCGCAGCATGCCCACCGCCAGGTCAGCCGCCAGGCGCAACTCCTGCGACGGCAGCGAGCGCGGTGAGCCCCCGTCAATGATCGACTGGACCATGCGCGCGATGCGGGCGATCTCGTCGCCGGCACGCTCCAGGTTCTGGGTGGTGCGGGATATCGCCATCAGAAAGCGCAGATCGCGCGCGGTCGGCTGACGTCGGCCGATGGTGGAGATGATCTGGTGGTCGATGGCCACCTCCATCTGGTTCAGGCGTTCCTCGTTGTGCAGCACCTGTTCGGCGGTTTCCCGGCTCATTTCGAGCAACGCATAGACCGCCTGGTTCAGTTGGGACTCGACCAGCCCGCCCATCTCGAGCACACGAGTGGAAATGGTGTTGAGTTCGGCATCGAACTGACTGGAAAGATGTTTGTCACCCATGTCGGTCTCCCTGATCAGCCGAAGCGGCCGGTGATGTAGTCTTCGGTTTCGGTGCGCTGGGGCTTGAAAAAGATCTGCTCGGTTTCGCCGAATTCGATCAGCTCGCCCAGGTACATGTAGGCGGTGAAGTCGCTGCAGCGGGCGGCCTGCTGCATGTTGTGGGTCACGATGGCGATGGTGTAGTCGCTCTTCAGTTCGTGCACCAGCTCTTCCACTTTGCCGGTGGAGATCGGGTCCAGCGCGGAGGTCGGCTCGTCCAGCAACAGGACCGAGGGCTTGACCGCGACGCTGCGGGCAATGCACAGGCGCTGCTGCTGACCGCCGGAGAGCGACAGGCCGCTTTGGTGCAGCTTGTCCTTGACCTCGCCCCACAGAGCGGCCTTGGTCAACGCCCACTCGACGCGGTCGTCCATCTCGCTCTTGCCCAGGTTCTCGTACAGTTTCACGCCGAAGGCGATGTTGTCGTAGATTGACATCGGGAACGGCGTGGGCTTCTGGAACACCATGCCGATGCGGGCGCGCAGCAGGTTCAGGTCTTGCCGGGGCTCGAGGATGTTCTCGCCGTAGAAGTTGATCTGGCCCTCGGCGCGCTGGCCAGGGTACAGGCTGTACATGCGGTTGAGCGTGCGCAGCAAGGTGGACTTGCCGCAACCTGAAGGGCCGATAAAGGCCGTGACCTTGTGCTCGGCGATGTCCATGCTCACGTTCTTGAGTCCCTGGAACTTGCCGTAGAAGAAGTTGAGGTTGCGCACCTCGAGCGCGTTGCGCGGCTTGGCAGCAGCAGGAACGGCGGTGGTGGTCATGATAGTTCTTTCCGTTTTTTTCTGGGGTTGCGGATGGCGGCCAGCTCAGGAGGACGCCTTCTCGCGGAAGAAGACTCGGGCCAGGATGTTGAGCAGCAGCACGGCCAAGGTGATCAGCAATGCGCCGGCCCAGGCCAGGCGGATCCAGTTGTCGTACGGGCTCATGGCGAACTGGAAGATCACCACCGGCAGATTGGCCATGGGCCGGGTCATGTCGGTGCTGAAGAACTGGTTGTTCAGCGCGGTGAACAGCATCGGCGCGGTTTCACCACTGATGCGCGCCACGGCCAGCAGCAGGCCGGTGATGACGCCGCTCTTGGCTGCGCGCAGCGTCACCATGAGCGAGACCTTCCAGCGCGGAGCGCCCAGGGCAAAGGCGGCCTCGCGCAGGCTGCCGGGCACCAGGCGCAACATGTTCTCGGTGGTGCGCACCACCACCGGCACGGCGATCAGGGACAGCGCCAGGCTGCCGGCCAGGCCCGAGAAGTTGCCCACCGTGGCCACCGCGACGGCGTAGACGAACAGGCCCAGCACGATGGAGGGTGCCGAGAGCATGATGTCCGTGACGAAGCGGGTCAGCTCGGCCGTCTTGCTGCGGTCGCCGTACTCGCACAGATAGATGCCCGCCAGGATGCCCACGGGCGTGGCCACCAGCACGGTCAGGCCGACCATCATCAGCGAGCCGACGATGGCGTTGCGCAGGCCGCCGCCCTCGGTGCCGGGTGCCGGGGTGTCCTGGGTGAACAGGTTGCCGTCCAGGGCCGCCAGGCCGTTGCTGAACAGCACGCCCAGGATCCACAGCAGCACGGCCAAGCCGAGCACCATCGCGCCCATGGACAGCGTCAGGCCGACGGCGTTGGCGCGCCGGCGGCGACGATAGAGCTGATGATTGAAATCCATGTCAGATACCTTTGGCTTTTTCGGCGCGCAGGATCAGCAGCTTGGCCAGCGTCAGCACGACGAAGGTGATGACGAACAGCAGGAAGCCCAGCGCAAACAGGGTGGAGAGGTGGAAGTCGGCCGCTTCGCCGAACTCGTTGGCCAGGGTCGACGCGATCGAGGTGCCGGGCGAGAACAGCGAGGTGGGCATGCGGTTGGCATTGCCGATCACGAAGGTGACGGCCATGGTCTCACCCAGGGCCCGGCCCAGGCCGAGCATGACGCCGCCGATGACGCCCTTGTGGGTGTAGGGCAGAACGACGCGGCGCACGACTTCCCAGGTGGTACAGCCCAGGCCGTAGGCCGACTCGCGCAGGATCGGCGGCACGATCTCGAATACGTCGCGCATGACCGCAGCGATGAACGGCAGGATCATGAAGGCCAGCACGATGCCGGCGGCCAGGATGCCGATGCCGTTGGTGGCGCCGCCGAACAGGAAGCCCACCAGCGGCAGGCCACCCAGCACCGTCTGCAGCGGCACCTGCAGGTGGTCGGCAAACAGCGGTGCGAACACGAACAGGCCGAACATGCCGTAGATGATGGAGGGCACGGCGGCCAGCAACTCGATCGCCGTGCCCAGCGGTCGGCGCAACCAGACCGGGCAGGTTTCGGTCAGGAACAGCGCGACGCCGAAGGACAGCGGTACCGCGATCAGCAGCGCGATGCCGGCGCTGGCCAGGGTGCCGACGATGGCGATCGCGGCACCGAAATCCTCATTGACGACGTCCCATTCGACGTGCCAGATGAACTGCACGCCAAAGCGCTGGAACGCCGGCCAGGCGTTGATGAACAAAGAAACGATGATGCCCATCAGGGCAGCGAGCACCAGCAGGGAAAAGAACTGGGTGATGCGGTGGAAGACGGCATCCTGCAGGCGCTGGCGGCGGGCGATCGACTCCATCGACGCAGAGCCGGTGTGCGCCGGCACGGATGAGGAACTCATGGTGGTTCCCAGGTTCATGGGGGCTCCCGGTGAGAGAACGGGACCCGCGCATGCCCCGGCCCCGGTCATGCGGCCGGGACGGTCATGCGCGGGCAGGACCGGCTTACTTCTGGATCTGCGACCAGACCTTGGTGCGAATGTCGTTGGTCAGGCTGTCAGGCAGTGCGACGTAGTCCAGATCGGCGGCCATTTGCTTGCCGTTCTTGAAGGCCCAGTCGAAGAACTTCAGCACCTCGGCGGACTGTGCCTTGTCGCTCGGCTGCTTGTACATCAGGATGAAGGAAGCCGTGCTGATGGGCCAGCTGTCGGCACCCTTGGCGTTGACCATGGATACCCCCATGCCAGGAACGCCAAACCAGTCCACGCCGGCCGCAGCGGCAGCGAAGGTCTTCTCATCCGGCGACACGTACTGACCGTCCTTGTTCTGCAGTTGCAGGAATGGGATGTTGTTTTTCTTGGTGTAGGCGTACTCCACATAGCCCAGAGCGCCCTTGATGCGGCTGACGTTCGCGGCCACGCCTTCGTTGCCCTTGCCACCCACCGAGCTGGCCGCCGGCCACTTGACGGCAGCGCCCTTGCCCACGCTGTCAGCCCAATCCTTGCTCACTGCGTTGAGGTAGTCGGTGAAGTTGAAGGTTGTGCCCGAACCGTCCGAACGGTGCACCACGGTAATGGTCTGGTCGGGCAACGCCTTGCCGGGATTGAGGGCAGCCACCTTGGGGTCGTTCCACTTGGCAATCTTGCCCATGAACATTTCGGCCAGCACCGGGCCGCTCACGCGCAACTCGCCGGGCTTGAAGCCCTCAAGGTTGAACACAGGCACGGTGCCGCCAATGATGGCAGGGAACTGGACCATGCCGTCCTTATCGAGATCCTCGCCCTTGACCGGCGCATCGGTGGCACCGAAAGCGACGGTCTTGGCACGGATCTGGCGAATGCCGCCAGACGAGCCGATCGATTGGTAGTTCAAACCGACGCCCGTTTCCTTCTTGTACGCCTCGGCCCATTTGCCGTAAATCGGAAACGGGAAGGAAGCGCCCGCGCCGGTGATGTCGGCGGCGATGGCGGCGCCCATGGCGGCCGTGGCCAGTGCAGCGGCGGCAACGGTCTTCAAAAAGGTACGCTTGGTGTTCATTCGGGTCCTCACGGTTGGTGATCAAAATCGACAAACAGGACTCTATGAGCGCTGTGTGACATTCATGTGACAACAACACGTTCGTCATCATGGGGCCCGCTGTCAGGAACCACCCGCTTCGATGCGTCACAATCAGCGTCTGACGACTGATGTATCGGCACGGCCATCTGCTGGCCAGGCCCGACTAGCTTTCCCATGCAAAACGGTACCCTTCTGGCGGCCATCGATCTGGGCTCCAACAGCTTCAGACTGGAAATCGGCCGCTACCACTCCGGCCATATCGAACGCATCGAATACCTCAAGGAATCCGTCCGTCTGGGCGGCGGTCTGGACGAGCAAAAACGGCTGAGCGCCGACGCCATGGAGCGCGGCTGGGCCTGCCTGGCCCGCTTCGCCGAACGGCTGCACGGGTTTCGCAAGCAGCAGGTGCGGGCCGTGGCCACCCAGACCCTGCGCGAAGCCCGCAACCGCGATGAATTCGTGGCGCGGGCCCAGGACATTCTGGGTTTCGCGCTGGAGGTCATACCTGGCCAGGAAGAAGCCCGGCTCATCTACCAGGGCGTCTCGCACCTGCTGCCGCAATCCGACGAGCGGCGCCTGGTGATCGACATCGGTGGCCGCTCGACCGAGATGATCCTGGGCCAGGGCTACGATTCGCACAAGATGGAGTCGTACCGGCTCGGCAGCGTGGCCTGGTCGACCAAGTACTTTCCTCGTGGCCACTTCTCGCTGGCGAGCTTTAGAACCGCCGAGATTGCCGCCAAGGCCGTTCTGGACCAGGCGCTGGACCGTTTTCCACCCGCCGAGTGGACCATTGCCTATGGTTCGTCGGGCACGGTGGGGGCCGTGCACACGCTCCTGTCCGCCAATGGCTGGGCCAGCGGCGTGATCACCCGCTCCGGGCTCGACTGGCTCGTCGAGCGCATGATCAAGGCCGGCGACGCCGACCGTCTCAAGCTGGAAGGCCTCAAGGACGATCGCCGGCCGGTGCTGGGCGGTGGCGTCAGTGTGTTGCGAGCGATTTTCGACCTGTTCGACATCCAGCAGATGATCCCGGCTCAGGGAGCCCTGCGCCACGGAGCCTTGTTCGATCTGATCGACCGGCAAAGCGACGACACCGACGCGCGCGAGCGCACCGTGCGCTGGCTGGCCGAGCGCTTTTCCATCGATCCGGGACAGGCCCAGCGCGTCAGCCAGGTGGCCACGTCCTTGTTCGCCCAAATCGCCGCCGACGATCCGCTGGGCGGCCGCTGGTCACAAAAACTCGCCTGGGCGGCGCGCCTGCACGAGATCGGCACCCACATCTCGCACGACCGTTCCTACCACCACGGCGCCTACATCCTGAGCAACGTGGACGCACCCGGCTTTTCATTGGCCGAGTTGGACCGCATGAGCCAGATGGTGCTCGGCCAGCGCGGCAAGCTCAAGAAAATGGAGTCCCCCCTGCGCGAGGAACTGTTCGCCAAACAGCTCCTGTGCCTGCGCTTGGCCGTGCTGCTGTGCCACGCCCGTCAGATGCCTGAGCA
>NZ_JAQVEJ010000071.1 GCF_028698005.1 Hydrogenophaga sp. | reverse complement strand
CGCCGGATGTCTTCGGCGGCATCCACGAACAGCCGGGCCTGCGCTTCGTTGGCCGGGTAGCCGGCCTTCTGGTGCAGGGCGACGGCGGCCAGGGCATGCTCGAGCGCCCGCGCGATGCCGGACAGCGGCTGGAAACCGACCGTGGCCGAGCTGCCCGCCAGCGAATGCGCCAGCGCTTCGGCCTGGTCCCAGAGCGGCCGGTGGCGTTCGAGCGCCCATTCGCTCAGGCCGTTGCACAGGCGTCGTGACCACTCGTCGGCCTCGTTGAGATAGACGTTGTACAGCCGTATGCCCATGCGCAGCGGCCCGACGACCTTGGTTTCATCGTCGGCCGGCACCTCGGGCTCGGGCTCGGGCTCGGCCGCCACGGCGGGAGCCTCCGGCGCGGGTCCGGCCGCGGGCAGCTCCTCGACGTCCGGCACCGGCAGCACCGCCGCATCGGGGGCCAGGAACACGGGCTCGGCCGCGGGCAGTTCCTCGACGTCCGGCACCGGCAGCGCCGCCTCGACGATCTCCAGCTCGGACAGATCGTCGCCGGGGGCAAACGGCCATCCGGCATCGACCGTGGCGGGTGCCTGGGTTTCGGGCAGCGGCTCGTCCGCCGGTGCCGACCCGGTCAGCGCCCCGGCCTCCGACGGCGCCTGTGCACGCCCGGACACGTCGGCCAGGCTGGAAAAATCGATGTCGTCCAGGGGCGCGCCGGCATCGGCGGCGACTGCCGGCAGCGCGGGCGCCTCGTCGTCCAGGGCCCAGGCCCCGTTGTGCGGCGGGACGGTATCCGTGAAATCGGCCGGCAGCGCCTCCTGCGCCGCCACGGCGGGCACCACGTCCGGCACCGGACTTGCGTCGATCGCGGGGGTGGCCGGCAGCTCGGCCACCTCGGCCACGTCGTCACCGGCGGCCGCGTCGGCACCGTCCGGCCGTGCGATCGGCCGCAGCTCGCCCTGGTTGTGCCAGGCTTCGGCACTGGCACGGAAGGCCTGCGCACGCCAGGCCGGCGCCTTGCCGGCGGCGATGTCGTCGCGCCAGGCGGCGAACGCGCCCAGGGCATCGGCCGACAGGCTCAGCAGTTCGGGGGCGACCGGGCGCTGTTCGGCCAGCAGGGCGTTGAGCACCTGCTCCATCGCCCAGGCGGCCTCGCCGAATTCGGCCAGCCCGACCATGCGCGAACTGCCCTTGAGGGTATGGAACGTGCGCCGCAGGGTGGTCTGGTGTTCCAGCTCGCCGGGCGCATCGCGCAAGGCCTCGATCGCGGCCCTGCCCTGTGCGACCACCTCGGCGGCCTCCTCCAGGAAAACGTCCAGCAGGTCGTCGTCGTCCTCGTCGCTGGTGACAGCGGCCGGCACGGCAGGTGCCGGTGGCGGCGGCGGTGCGGACACCACCTGGCTCAGTTCGACCAGCGCCTGGGCGCCGGCCCGGGGATCGGGTGCCACGATGGCCTGCGCCGCCTCGCGCGCGACCTTGGCCACTTCGGGCTGCTCGGCCAGTCCGGCCTGATCGGCCAGCTCCCCCAGCGTTTCACTCAGGCGCGCGAGATCGACGCCCTGCTGGGCCTCGCTGACGACCTGCTGCACGCCTTCGCTGATGACCCGGGCATCCCGCTGGACCGGTTCGCGCACCGTCGGCGCCGACGGCGTGCGGCCCATGAGCGGGATCAGCTCGCCCTTGATCTCGTCGTAAACGAACACCTTCTTGGCCAGTGCCGGCTGGTAGCTCAGCATGTCCACCAGGAAGCTCAGCGCGCTCAGGTTGTCGCCGAGCTGGCGGAACGTGCCGGCCTCGCGGGCCATGGCCTCGTCCACCTCGGTATCGAGGATCTGGTCGATGGTCTGGCGCATGGCCTGCACGGTCTGCACCGCCTGGTCCAGACCCAGGACCGAGAGCACGCCGCGCATCTGCGACAACTGGGTCAGCGCCACGTGCAGACCCGCCTTTTCGACCGGGTTGCGGAAGAACTGGTCGAGGGATTTCTCGGCCTCGGCGAGCGACACCTTGAGCTCGCCCACCACGCTGCCCAGCGTCTGACGATCGCTGACGCGGCGGTACAACTGCTCCATCCAGGGGTCCAGCGGCTGGGCGTTGCCGCCCGCCAGCAGACCGTCGATGCGCGAGGTCAGCGCCCGGATGCGTTCGGCCAGTTCCGGGGCCGAGGGATCGAATTCCTCGAACGCGGCCTCCAGGTACAGCGTCGTCGTGGCCACTTCCATGGCCAGCTCGGGCGGCACACCGTGCGGGTTGCGCACGCCGTGTTCGACGGCCCTGACCAGGGCCTGCGCCAGCGGGTTGCTGCCCGGCAGCAGCTTGATCAGCGAGTCGGCGATCAGGCCGAACTGGTCCACCACCTGGCGGGAGCGGCTGACGTCGCCGCCGGCAAACAGCGACCACGATTCCTTGGCCGCGTTGATGCGCTTGCGGGCCTGCTGCAACAGGGCAGGGTCGTAGCGACCCAGCAAGGCCCGTTCGTAGTCCACCGGTCCGGCATCCGACAGCCCGAAGGCATCGCGCACGGCGCGCAGGTGCTGCGTGTCGCGCTCGCCCGGGTGCGCCTGCGCACAGAAGAACAGCAGGTCGTGCAGCAGGGTCTCGGAGACCTGTTCCTGGCCCTTCGAGAAGGCCGCGTATTGCAGCAGCACACGCGAGGCGGCCCGCTTGACATAGACATCGTCGGCCAGCAGGTCCAGCGCCATGGCCTCGAAATAGGCCGCCGCCACGCGCCAGAAGGTGCCGGCGCGCGACACCCCGGCCTGGCTCGACAGATTGCCGCAGATGCGTGCCAGTTGCTGCGCCGCCGCCGGACTGCGCGACTTGACCACCAGCAGCACCAGCCGGTCCATCAGCGAGCGCAGTTGGACGTCCACCTGCAGGGACGGGCCACCCTCGGGTGGCGGCACCTCGCGCTCGCGGCTTTCAAAGGGCCAGAGATCGGCCGGATGGACCCGCTCGGCACCCGCGATCTGCTGCACGTCGCGGTACTGCGCGAACAGCGCCACCGGCTGGATGGGCTTGCCACCGAGCACACCCTCGAGGTATTCGATGAGGGCGAAGCCGGCCTTCTCGACCGTGGTGGCGGTGTCTTCCGTGCAGGTCAGCGGCTTGAGAGCGAAGCGGTTGACGGCCGCCTCCATTGCGCGCAACACCTGCGCCGGCGCGGTCATGCCGACCATCTCCAGCGCACCGACCGCCTGGTGCAGTTGCTGGCGCGCCAGGCGCAGCGGCGCCGGATCCAGGGCATCGAGGTCATCGCGGCGCGATTGCTCGGACTCCCGGACAAAGCGGCGGATCGACTTGTTGGCGCCGTCGAGCGATTTGCGCAGTTCCTCGAACACCCAAGCCAGGGGGCCGAGATCGGCCATCGGGGTGTCCGGCTGCGGATTGCCTGCAGTGGTATCGAGCATGTTGAAACGCTGGTGGGCCACGGGGGGCGAACGCTGGGCCTGTCGTCAGGCGATCTTGAACCGGGCCACCGACTGGCGCAGCTCCTCGGCCATCGCAGACAGCTCACGCACCTGCTCGGCCGTCGAGCGGGTGCCTTCACCGGTTTGCTCGGTCACCGCAAAGATGTGCTGGATGTTGCCGGCCACTTCGTTGGCGGATTCGGCTTCGCGCAGGGCGGCGTCCGAGATCTGCTCGATCAGCTCGGCCAGCCGGCGCGACACGCGGTCGATCTCGGACAGCGCGGTACCGGCGTTGTCGGAGAGCTTGGCCCCCTCGACCACACCCTGCGTGGAGCGCTCCATGGCGGCCACCGCATCCTGGGTGTCGGTCTGAATCGCCTTCACCAGTGCCGCAATCTGGCGCGTGGCGTCGGCCGAGCGTTCGGCCAGCCGCTGCACTTCTTCCGCCACCACCGAGAAGCCCCGGCCCGCTTCACCGGCCGATGCGGCCTGGATGGCGGCGTTCAGGGCCAGCACGTTGGTCTGTTCGGTAATGTCCGAAATCAGCTCCGTGATTTCACCGATCTCCTGCGAGGATTCGCCCAGGCGCTTGATCCGCTTGGAGGTTTCCTGGATCTGGTCACGGATGGCGTTCATACCGCCGATGGCGTCCTGCACGGCCTGCAGACCGGATTCGGCGGCCTGCAGCGAGGCGCGGGCCACCTGGGCCGACTCCTGGGCTTGCGCGGACACCTCGTTGATGCGCCCGGCCATGTCCACCACCGACTGGCCGGTTTCGCGAATTTCCCGCAGTTGTTCGTTGGAGGTGGCCAGCAGCTCGGTCGAGGTGCTCTCCACCGCCGAGGTCGTCTGCGCCACGCGGGTGGCCGTGACCTGCACGTTGCCCACCAGCGAACGCAGCTCTTCCACCGTGTAGTTCACCGAGTCGGCGATGGCGCCGGTGATGTCCTCGGTCACGGTGGCTTCCTGGGTCAGGTCACCTTCGGCCACCTGCTGCAGTTCGTTCATCAGGCGCAAGATGGCGGCCTGGTTGGCGTCGTTGATGCGCTTGGCTTCGAGCTGCTGCTGCTCGGCCTCCATCCGCTGCGATTCGGCCACGCGCTGGCGCTGGCGGCTGTCCTGCAGTTGCACGTAGGCCAGGCCACCGCCGCAAGCCAGCGCGAACAGGGCCGAGAGCACCAGTGCCACCAGTTCGCCCCCGCCCAGGCCGGAGCCGCCGGAGAGTTTGTCCTGCAGGGACTGCAGTTCCAGACGCAGCGGCTCGCTGTCGGCCACGATGGCGGACTGTGCTTCACGCGCGGACACCAGGCCCTGCAGGTTGCCCAGAATGGCGCCGGCCTCGGTGCGGGTCTGCTCGTACAGCGCCATCAGCGCCTGCAGGCGCTCGCGCACCTGGGCGTCGCGCGCCGGCGTCAGCCGCAGCTCTTCGCTGCCGTTGAGCAGGCCCTCGGTCACTTCCTTGAAGGTGTTCAAGTCCTTGCCAAGCAGGAACACGGCCTCGGGGCTCACCCCTTCCATGGTCAGGAATTCGTTGGCCGATTTACCGATCCGCTGGGTCAGCATCACGAGCTGACCGGCGGCGGAGATCTCGGCCGCCGGCGCGTTCTGCTGCAGCTTCAGCGAAGACACCGTCTCGGCGACTTCCAGCAGATCGGACGACTGCCGGTTGATGGTGCGCAGGGCATCCCCCACCTGCGTCAGGATCTGGGTCTGCGCCAGCACCGCCTGGGCGTTGCGCTCGGCCTGGTCGATCTTGGGCAGCAGCGCATCGAGCTGCGGGCCGTAACCGACGCCCAGCGCATCGACGCCCAGCTCGGTCGAGCCGTTCTTGAGCGCGCGCACCGTGCCGGCCAGCACAGTGGAGGCCTCGCGCACCTCGGGGAAGGCGCTGGGGTTGCCCACCAGGGCCTGCGACACGCTCTTGGCCAGCCGCTGCGACTGCATCAGCGCCTGACCGCTGGCGGCCACCTGCTGGCCGACCTTCTCGGTCTGGCTGAGCACGTACAGCGTCACGCCACCGAGCACCAGCAGGCCAGCGCCCAGCATGATCGTCAGGGTGCGCTGGTGACGCGCCGCGGGGCGGCGGCCCAGCAGAGGCACATCCACCAGACCCTCCTGGGCCAGGCGCACCTCTTCGGGGGTGGCCATCTGGCTGTCGGTGTTGCCGTCTTCATCGGCGCTGCGGGTGGCCAGGCCTTGTGCGGCCAACCGGGCGATGTCCTGTTCCGACGTGACGGACGCATCCAGTTCCTCTGCCCCGGAACCCTTCTTTTTGAACAGCGTATCGAAGATGGCCATGAAAAAACCTTCCAACTGAAAAACCAAAGCAATCCGCGCGGACCACCGGGCCACTCGCCCGGACGCGCCCACCGCTTAGCCGCATCCGCGGTTCACGCCTCAGGCCGCAATGGCCAGGAATTCGGGCTCGCCCACCAGGCGCTGCAGGTCAAGCTCCTGCCAGGCCTGCCCCTGCTCGTCGAGCAGGACCCGTGTGACATAGGCAGGCGCATCGACCGGGCGCTCGCCGACGGCCTTGAACATGGTGGTGTTTCGCAAACCGAGCAGGCGGTCGATCCAGAGCACGGCGTTGACGCCCAGCGCCGCATGCAGACTGACCAGCCGCGATTCGGAGGTGATGCGCTCGGCGGACGGCCGCAACTCGCTGCCCGTCAGACGGGCCAGATCGATCACCCCATGGAGGCCGCCGCGCAGGTTGGCCACGCCCAGGTACCAGGGCTTGGTGTAGGGCACGGGCTGGATCGGCGACCAGGGAAAAATTTCACCCGACTGCACCAGCGGCAGCAGGTAGCGCTGCGCGCCCGTTTCAACGGCCAGCCACGCGGCTGTCGACGCCTCGATCCGGGCAGCGGTCAGGCGCTGTGCAAGGCGTTCCTGGAGTTCCTTGAGTGACTGTCGGTTGGCCATGCTGAATGAGTGCGATCACCTGGGCGAGCAGGGCTCAACCCAGCGCCCTGATCTTGGACAGCAGCTCGTCGGCATCGACCGGTTTCGTGACGTAGTCACGGGCCCCCTGACGCATCCCCCAGACGCGGTCGGTTTCCTGGTTCTTGCTGGTGCACATGACGATCGGGATGCTGGAGTACTGGGGGTCACGGGCAATGGCCCGGGTCAACTGAAAGCCATTCTGACCGGGCATGACAACGTCCATCAGGATCAGGTCGGGCTTTTCCTCGCCGAGCCGACGAAAGGCCTCTTCGGCGTTCTCGGCGGTGCGCACGGTGTAGCCATTTTTTCCCAGCAGGTCCGACAGGACCATCAGTTCGGTCTTGGAATCGTCGACGACGAGCACTTTTCGGATAGGCATCACTGGGCTCCGTTGGGGTGGTGAACACCGAACTGCTGCACCGCTTGCAGCAGCTGGTCCTTGGTAAAAGGTTTGGTCAGGTAGTCCTGCGACCCCACCATGCGGCCCCGTGCCTTGTCGAACACGCCGTCCTTGGACGAGAGCATGACGACGGGGATGTCGGCGAAGCGGGCATTGCGCTTGATGATGGCGCAGGTCTGGTAGCCGTCCAGGCGGGGCATCAGGATGTCGCAGAACACCAGGTCGGGCTGGTAGTCGTTGATCTTGGCCAGGGCATCGAAACCGTCATCGGCCAGCAGCACCTCGTGGCCACCCTGCTTGAGAAAGATTTCCGCACTGCGCCGGATGGTGTTGCTGTCGTCCACCACCAGCACCTTGAGGGGCGTTGTCGTGTTCACCGATGTGTCCTCCACGCTGACCGCCGACACCGGCGGCATGCTCGACCCATTGTTTCAGTCCGGCCCGATACCATGGCACTGGACAGGGACCGTTGCCGATCCGGGGTTCAGATCTGCACCATTTCGAAGTCTTCCTTGCGTGCCCCGCATTCGGGACAGGTCCAGTTCATGGGCACCTGTGACCAGGGGGTGCCGGCAGCGATGCCGTGCTCGGGATCGCCGGCGGCCTCGTCGTAGATCCAGCCGCAAATCAGGCACATCCAAGTCTTGCTTTCGCTCATCGTCGTCAGGGTCTCTGGCAGATAGAATGGATTCATTGTATCGACCCACTGACGGGGAAACCGCCGGCACGGCGCCGGTGATCCAGTGCATTCCACCGTCTGCCGGGTCAAGCCCGCCAGGGCCTGAAGGTGTGCCTGTCATGTCCGACTCCCCCCCTCCCTTCGACGCTGCCGACACCGGCCTGCCCTGCGTCATGGCGTTCAATGCCAACGACCCCAGCGGGGCCGGCGGGCTGAGCGCCGACCTGACGGCCATGTCCAGCGCGTCGGTGCACGTGCTGGCCGTGGTCACCGGCACCTACGTGCGGGACACCTCGGAGGTGCACGACCACATCGCGTTCGACGAGGAGGTGGTGGCCGACCAGGCCCGCTGCGCCCTGGAGGACGTGCCGGTGCGCGCCATCAAGGTCGGCTTCGTCGGCTCGCCCGAGAACCTGAGCACCATCGCCGGCATCGCCAGCGACTACCACGAGCTGCCGCTGGTCACCTACATGCCCGACCTGTCGTGGTGGGACGACCTGGACATCGAGACCTACCAGGACGCGCTGACCGAGCTGCTGCTGCCGCAGACCACCGTGCTGGTGGGCAACCACAGCACGCTGTGCCGCTGGCTGATGCCCGAGTGGGAGGGCGAGCGCGCACCGAACGCGCGCGAGGTGGCCCGTGCCGCGGCCGTGCACGGTGTGGCCTTCACGCTGGTGACCGGCATCAACACCGCCGACCAGTTCCTCGAAAGCCACCTGGCCAGCCCGGAGGAGGTGCTGGCCTCGGCGCGCTACGAGCGCTTCGAGGCCACCTTCAGCGGTGCCGGCGACACGCTGTCAGCCGCGCTGTGTGCCCTGATCGCCAGCGGCAACGACCTGCAGTCGGCCTGCGCCGAGGCCCTGAACTACCTCGATCAATGCCTCAATGCCGGCTTCCAGCCGGGCATGGGCCACGCGGTGCCCGACCGCCTGTTCTGGGCCCACGACGGCGAAGAGGTCGAGGCGGACGATGAGGCCGGTGCGGCCGCGCCGGCGGCCGAAAGCACCGACACGCGCCTGGACGACGACGACTTTCCTCTTGACACCACCCGCCACTGAGCGGATGCAACCTGCCCCCAACGACCCATGACCGACCGCAATCTCGACCTGTTCGAACGTGCCAAGACCCTCATCCCCGGTGGCGTGAACTCGCCCGTGCGCGCCTTCCGCGCCGTCGGTGGCACGCCGCGCTTCGTGCAACGCGCCCAGGGCGCCTGCTTCTGGGACGCCAACGGACAGCGCTACATCGACTACATCGGCTCCTGGGGCCCGATGATCCTCGGCCACGGTCACCCGGCCGTGCTGGAAGCGGTGCAGAAGGCCGCGCTCGACGGTTTCTCCTTCGGTGCACCGACCGAGCGCGAGGTGGAACTGGCCGAGGAGATCGTCAAACTGGTGCCCAGCCTGGAGATGGTGCGGCTGGTCAGCTCGGGCACCGAGGCCGGCATGAGCGCGATCCGGCTGGCACGCGGCGCCACCGGCCGCAAGACCATCATCAAGTTCGAGGGCTGCTACCACGGCCACGCCGACGCCCTGCTGGTCAAGGCGGGTTCGGGCCTGGCGACCTTCGGCAACCCGACCAGTGCCGGCGTGCCGCCCGAGGTGGTGCAGCACACGCTGGTGCTCGAGTACAACAACGTCGAGCAGATCGAGGCGGCATTCGCGCAGCACGGCGCCGACATCGCCTGCGTGATCATCGAGCCGATCGCCGGCAACATGAACTTCGTGCGCGCCAGCGTGCCCTTCGTGACGCGCATCCGCGAGCTGTGCACGCAGCACGGCGCGCTGTTCGTCTTCGACGAGGTGATGACGGGCTTCCGCGTCGGGCTGGGCAGCGCCCAGGGCCATTACGCCCGCCTGATCCCCGGCTTCGAGCCCGACATGACGGTGATGGGCAAGGTGATCGGTGGCGGCATGCCGCTGGCGGCCTTCGGCGGCAAGCGCGCCGTGATGGAGCAGCTCGCCCCGCTGGGCCCGGTGTACCAGGCCGGCACGCTCAGCGGCAACCCGGTGGCCACGGCCTGCGGCCTGGCCACGCTGCGCGAGATCCAGAAGCCCGGCTTCTTCGAGGCCCTGTCGGCCCGGACGCAGACGCTGGTCGATGGCCTGAAGGCCGCCGCGGCCGCCGAGGGCGTGCCCTTCAGCGCCGATTGCCAGGGCGGCATGTTCGGTTTCTTCCTGCTGCCCGAGCTGCCGCAGAACTACGCTGCCGTGATGCAAAGCGACGGCGCCCGCTTCAACGTGCTGTTCCACGGCCTGCTGGAGCGCGGTGTGTACATTGCACCGGCGCTGTACGAGGCCGGCTTCGTGAGCGCGGCACACACCGACGAGGACATTGCGGCGACGGTGGCGGCGGCGCGCGAGGTGTTCGCGCGCCTGGGCGCCTGAGGCCATGCCCGGACACCGGCAGGCCCGCGCCCCGGCGGCGATAATGCCGTGACTGCATCACGTCCATCCCGGGCCGTGGCCACCCGAGAAGGACGATCCCCATGCGCAAGACCTATCCCCTGCAAGCCCAAGGCAAGAAGCACCCGGACCGGGTGCTGGATGCCGTCAAGCACGACATCCGCCGCTATTTCCGGCGCGAACGCGAACGCCCGCTGCCGGCCGGGGCGGATTTCTGGGATTTCGACTGCCGGGTCGGTGCCAGCGCCGACAGCGCCGAGACCGTGCGCGTGAGCGAGGTCATCGCTGCCGTGGATGCGCTGGCGCGCTCGGGCGCGGAAGCCGTGTACGTGGAGATCCTCGGCAAGCACGGGGTGCGCGCACCCCGGCCCCCGCAAGACGAGGCGCCGGCGGCAGACCCGTCGGCCGCCTCCTGATCAGCCCCGCGGGGGCTCCTTGCCGGCGGCAGCGGCCGCGGCCTGTGCGGCGCGCAGCTTGTCCTTCTTGCTGGGCCGGCGTCCCTTGATGCCGCCACCGTCGGGAGCCACCCGGGCCACGACAGGCACGGGTGCCTGCGTCGGCTCGAAGCCGGGCACCGGCTCCGGCACCCGATCGATGCCCGTGCGCTGGCGGATCACGCCCCAGTGGGCATTGGTCTGGGCGGTCACGAAGCTCCAGGCCTCGCCCTGGGCACCGGCACGACCGGTGCGCCCGATGCGGTGGGTGTGGTCGGTGGCCGAGCGCGGCAGGTCGTAGTTCACCACCACCGGCAGGTGCGCGATGTCGATGCCGCGCGCGGCCAGATCGGTGGTCACCAGCACGCGCAGACGCCCGGCCTTGAAGTCGGCCAGCACCCGCTGGCGCGCCCCCTGGGCCAGCTCGCCGTGCAGGGGTGCGGCCGCGATGCCGGCGCGCGCCAGTTTGGCGGCCACGTGCTCGCAGGCGTACCGGGTGGCCACGAACACCAGCGCGCGCGGCCAGCCCTGCGTGGCCAGCAGGTGGCACAGCAAGGCCGTGCGCCGGGGCGCATCGACGGCCACGACGTGCTGCCGGATGTCGGGGTGTGGCGTGCCCTCACCCCCCGCGGGCGCGGCGTCGGGGGCCTGCACGCCCAGCCGCAGCGGATCGTGCAGCACGGCCTCGGCCAGGGCCTGCACCTCGGGCGCGAAGGTGGCCGAGAACAGCAGCGTCTGCCGCTGCGCCGGCAGCAGCGCGAGCACGCGCTGCAGTTCATCGGCAAAGCCGGCATCGAGCAGGCGGTCGGCCTCGTCCAGCACCAGTTGCTGCACGTCGCCCAGGCGCACCGCCTGGTGCGCCACCAGATCGAGCAGGCGGCCGGGGGTGGCCACCAGAATGTCCGCACCACCGCGCAGCGCCATCATCTGCGGGTTGATGGACACGCCGCCATGGACCACGCCCACCCGCAGGAACAGCGGCCAGGCCAGGTGCGTGAGCACCTCGCCCACCTGCAGCGCGAGCTCGCGCGTGGGCAGCAGCACCAGCGTGCGCACGGGGCGGCGGTAGCCGTCGCGGCGGGCGGCACGCTCGTGGCCCTGCACGATGGGCAGGGCAAACGCCAGCGTCTTGCCCGAACCGGTGGGCGCCGCTGCCCAGACGTCGCGCCCCTGCAGCACGGGCGCCATCACCCGGGCCTGGATCGGCGTGGGCTCGGCCAGGCCCATGTCGGCCACCGCGCGCCGCAGCGCCGGGCCCAGGCCGAGGGTGTCGAAGCTCACCGCGCGGCCATCAATGGCGGAAGTGGCGCACGCCGGAGAAGACCATGACCACGCCGCGCTCGTCGGCAGCATCGATCACCTCCTGATCGCGCACCGAGCCACCGGGCTGGATCACGCAGGTGGCGCCATGGTCGATGACCACGTCCAGGCCGTCGCGGAACGGGAAGAAGGCGTCGCTGGCCACGGCCGTGCCCTGCAGGCTGAGCTTGGCGTGCTCGGCCTTGATGCTGGCGATGCGGGCCGAATCCAGACGGCTCATCTGGCCGGCGCCCACGCCCATGGTCATGCCGTCCTTGCAGAACACGATGGCATTGCTCTTGACGAACTTGGCCACCTTCCAGGCGAACATCAGGTCGTCGAGCTGCTGTTCGGTGGGTTGCAACTTCGTGACCACCTTGAGGTCGGCGCGCTGCAGCACGTGGTTGTCGGCACTCTGGATCAGCAGGCCCGAGCCCACGCGCTTGGTGTCGGACAGATTCAGGCCCTGCGCCCAGGCACTGGCGCCCCCGGGAGGCAGGTCGATGTGCAGCACGCGCACGTTGGCCTTGGCCTTGAAGATGGCCAGCGCCTCGTCGCTGTAGCCGGGCGCCATCAGCACCTCGACGAATTGCTTGCTCACGGCCTCGGCCGCCGCCTTGTCCACCGGGCGGTTGAAGGCGATGATGCCGCCGAAGGCGCTGGTGGGGTCGGTCTGGAAGGCCTTGCTGTAGGCCTCGTGGGCGTCCTTGCCCACCGCCACGCCGCAGGGGTTGGCGTGCTTCACGATGACACAGGCGGGCGCGTCGAAGCTCTTGACGCACTCCCAGGCGGCGTCGGCATCGGCGATGTTGTTGTAGCTCAGCTCCTTGCCCTGGAGCTGCTTGGCCGTGACGAGCGAGCCCGGTGCCGGGTACAGGTCGCGGTAGAAGGCGGCGCTCTGGTGCGGGTTCTCGCCGTAGCGCAGGTCCTGCAGCTTGACGAAGCGGCTGTTGACCTGGTCGGGGTATTCCTTGCGCCTGGGCGTGCCGGTCAGCGCGGCACCCTCGGCGTCGATGTCGATCGACGAGAGGTAGTCGCTGATGGCGCCGTCGTAGTTGCTGATGCGGTTGAACGCGGCCACCGACAGGGCAAAACGGGTTTTGTCGGAGAGCTTGCCGTGGGCCTTGAGCTCCTCGATCACGCCGGCGTACTGGGCCGCGTCGGTGAGCACCGCCACGTCCTTCCAGTTCTTGGCCGCGCTGCGCACCATGGCCGGGCCGCCGATGTCGATGTTCTCGATCGCGTCCTCCAGCGTGCAGCCGGGCTGGGCCACGGTGGCCTCGAACGGGTAGAGGTTGACCACCAGGATGTCGATGGTCTCGATGCCGTGCTGTTGCAGCGCGGCCATGTGCTCGGGCAGGTCGCGGCGCGCCAGCAGGCCGCCGTGCACCTTGGGATGCAGGGTCTTGACGCGGCCGTCGAGCATTTCGGGGAAGGCGGTGACCTCGGCCACCTCGGTGACCGGCAGGCCCTGGTCGGCCAGCAGCCTGGCGGTGCCGCCGGTGGAAATGAGCGAGACACCCAGGCCGTGCAGGGCCTGGGCGAGCTCGACGATGCCGGCCTTGTCGGAGACGGAAATCAGTGCGCGCATAAGAGGTTCAGCGTTGGAGATGGAAAAAGGGGATGGTGCCTGTTCACAGGCCCTAGTCGGCAAGCTTGTGTTCGAGCAGCTTCTTGCGCAAGGTGTTGCGGTTCAGGCCCAGCCATTGCGCGGCGCGCGACTGGTTGCGGCCGGCCTGCTCCATGACGACTTCCAGCAGCGGCCTTTCGACCGCCTTGACCAGCATGTCGTACAGGTCGGCCGGATCGGTGCCGTCGAGGTCTCGAAAATAGGCTTGCAGGCTGGCGCGCACACACTCGTGCAGGTTGTAGTTCTGGCTCATGCGGCAAGTTTCCAGGGAAGGGGCTGGGACAGGGGGATCGGGGATGCCAGCGATTGGCCGGCCGCCCAGGCGTCGAGCGTGTCATGCACGCACGCCAGTTGTGCCTCGCAGCTCGTCAGGGCGTTGATGCGCTGGCGGAACGCCGCGGCTTCGGTGGCCGGCACCGGCAGGGCCTGCGCGTACCAGCCCAGGTGCTTGCGCGCGCTGCGCACGCCGGTGTATTCGCCGTAAAGCTGGTAATGGTCTTGCAGGTGGTCGAGCAGCCAGGACTTGACCTCGCCCAGCTCGGGTGGTGGCGCCTCCTGGCCGGTGGCCAGGACGTGCGCGATCTCGCGGAAGATCCAGGGTCGGCCCTGGGCCGCGCGACCGATCATGAGGGCATCGGCGCCGGTCTGGCGCAGGACCTCGGCGGCCTTGCGCGGTGAATCGATGTCGCCGTTGGCCACCACAGGAATGCGCACCTGCTGCTTGATGTGGGCCACGGTGTCGTGCTCGGCAGCGCCGCGGTAGCCCTGTTCGCGCGTGCGTCCATGGACAGTGAGCATCTGCACGCCGGCCGCCTCGGCAGCCCGGGCGATGGTGGGCGCGTTGCGGCCGTCGGCGCTCCAGCCGGTGCGCATCTTGAGGGTGACGGGCACGCCATGCGGCGCGCAGGCGGCGACCACGGCCTCTATGATGCCGATGGCCAGCGCCTCGT
>NZ_JAQVEJ010000070.1 GCF_028698005.1 Hydrogenophaga sp. | reverse complement strand
AGGGCGGTGTCCTCGATCATGTCTTCCTGGCCGCCGACCATGCCGCGGCGGCCCATCTCGACCAGGATGTCGCGTGCGGACACGCCGTACTTCTGCTCGGCGCGCTTGGCAAACAGCAGGAAGGAGCCGTACACGCCGGCGTAGCCCAGCGTGAGCGCGTCGCGGTCGATGCGGATCGGGAAGTCCATGATCGGCACCACCAGGTCCTCGGCCACGTCCTGGATCTTGAACACGTCCACGCCGGTGGACACGCCCATCAGGTCGAGCACGGCGATGAGCACCTCCATCGGTGTGTTGCCCGCGCCCGCGCCCAGGCCGGCGGCGGCCGCATCGATGCGGTTGGCCCCCACCTCGATGGCGGCGATGGAGTTGGCCACGCCCATGGCCAGGTTGTGGTGGCCGTGAAAACCCAGCTCGGTCTCGGGCTTGAGCGCCTGGCGCACCGCGCCCACGCGTGCCTTGACGGTCTCGGGCAGCAGGTGGCCGGCCGAGTCGGTCACGTAGATGCAGTTGGCGCCGTAGCTCTCCATCAGTTTGGCCTGCTCGACCAGCTTCTCGGGGCTGGCCATGTGCGCCATCATCAGAAAGCCGACGGTGTCCATCTCCATCTTGCGCGCCAGCGTGATGTGCTGCTCGCTCACGTCGGCCTCGGTGCAGTGCGTGGCCACGCGGATGGTGTGCACGCCCAGGCCGTGCGCCATCTTCAGGTGATCGACGGTGCCGATGCCCGGCAGCAGCAGCGCCGAGACCTTGGCCTGCTTCATCAGCGGGATGACGGCGCCCAGGTACTCCTCGTCGGTGTGGGCCGGGAAGCCGTAGTTGACGCTGGAGCCGCCCAGGCCATCGCCGTGGGTCACCTCGATCAGCGGGATGCCGGCGGCATCCAGCCCCTGGGCGATGGTCTTCATCTGCTCCAGCGTCATCAGGTGGCGCTTGGGGTGCATGCCGTCGCGCAGCGTCATGTCGTGGACGGTGATCTTCTTGCCTTGCAGTGTGCTCATGGGGTGTTCTCTCCGGGGGATGGGACTCAGGCGGCGACGGGTTCGAGCACGAGCTCGCCCTTGAGGATTTCCTCGGCGAACATCTCGGCGGTGCGTGCGGCCGCGGCGGTCATGATGTCCAGGTTGCCGGCGTACTTGGGCAGGTAATCGCCCAGGCCCTCGACCTCCATGAAGACCGAGACGCGATCGCCGTCGAAGACCGGGCCGTTGACCAGCTTGTAGCCCGGCACGTACTTCTGCACCTCGGCGATCATGTCGTGGATCGAACGCGTGATGGCCTCCTGATTGGGCGTGCCCTCGACCAGGCAGTGCACCGTGTCGCGCATGATCAGCGGCGGCTCGGCCGGGTTGATGATGATGATGGCCTTGCCCTGCCTGGCGCCGCCGACCTTCTCGACGGCGCCGGCGGTGGTGCGCGTGAACTCGTCGATGTTCTTGCGCGTGCCCGGGCCGACCGAGCGGCTGGAGACGGTGGCGACGATCTCGCCGTAGCGCACCGGCTGCACGCGGCTGACCGCATAGACCATGGGGATGGTGGCCTGGCCGCCGCAGGTGACCATGTTGACGTTCATCTCGCGCTTGCCCACGTGCTCGCGCAGGTTGACGGGCGGCACGCAGTACGGGCCGATGGCCGCGGGCGTGAGGTCGATCATCAGCGCGCCCTCGGCGTTGACCTTGCGCGAGTTCTCGGCGTGCACGTAGGCGCTGGTGGCGTCGAAGACGATCTGCACGCCATCGGCCCTGATGTGCGGCACCAGGCCGTCCACGCCCTCGGCGGTGGTCTTGATGCCCAGCTCGCGGGCGCGCTTGAGGCCGTCGGACTGCGGGTCGATGCCCACCATCCACACAGGCTCCAGCACCGGACTGCGCTGCAGCTTGGCCAGCAGGTCGGTGCCGATGTTGCCCGGCCCGATCAGGGCGCATTTGATTTTCTTGCTCATGGGGAACAACTCCTGGAAAAGAAGAAGAGGGGGGTCAGCGGCCCGCATGGAGCCAGCCCGAGAGCCAGCGCGTCAGGCGCGGCGCCACCAGCCAGGTCATGATCAGCACCACCAGGATGGTGATGACGGCCACGCGCGGCACCAGCGGCCATGCCTCGAGCAGCGGGGCCACGGTCAGGAACAGGAACAGCACGGTCGGGAAGATGCCCAGCCAGGTCACCACCGCCACGCGCCAGCGCGGCGGTGCCTTGGGCCCGGGCGGCTGAAACCAGTACTCGACGCCGCTGACGCGGTCACGCTGTTCGCCCAGCGTGAGCGGCTGTATCTGGGCCAGCCAGTGCGCCCGTTCGGGCGAGGACTCCCAGGCCGCCAGATGCGCCTCGTCGTCGAAGGCGAACACGACGTGGTAGAGCATGGGCTCATTGCCGCTGCCCGGCTCGCCGGGACGGATCAGTTGCCCGCCGAGGTGGCCGGGAAAACCGTCGGCAGCGGCCAGCATGCCGGCCATGGCGGCTTCGAAGCGGGCCGCGGCGGCAGGTTCGACACGGCGCGTGATCAGCACCGTGACGGCACGGGGAGGCGTGGCAGGGCTGGACATGGTGATGTACCCGGTCCCGGGATCAGACGAAGCGCATGCCCACGGACCCGAGGTCCTGGAAGCGCACGTTCACGCTGTCGCCGGCCTGCACCGCGATGGCCTCGGTCACGCCGCCGGTCATGATGAAGCTGCCGGCCGGGATTTCCTGGCCGCGCGCGCCCAGGTGGTTGGCCAGGGCGGCAATGGCGGCGGCGGGGTGGCCCATCACGGCCGCGCCCGCGGCCATGGCCACGATCTGGCCGTTCTTCTCCAGCACCACGCCCAGCGTGCGCAGGTCCAGCTCTTCCACCCGGCGCGAGCGGCCGCCGATGACGAAGCGCGAGGCCGAGGTGTTGTCGGCGATCACGCTCTTGAGGTCGAACTTGAAGTCGCGGTAGCGGCTGTCGATGATTTCCACGCCGGGAATCACGAAGTCGATCGCGGCCATCACGGCGCCCACGTGGCAGCCGGGGCCCTTGAGCGGGGCCTTGGTGACGACACAGATTTCGGCCTCGACCTTGGGGTGGATGAGTTCGGCGGTCTTGATGTCGCTGCCTTCGGCGCAGGCCATGTAGTCGCTGACGAAACCGAAGACCGGCGTGTCCACGCCCATCTGCTTCATCTTGGCGTAGGAGGTCAGGCCGCACTTGAGGCCCACCGTTTTGTTGCCGCGGCCTTCCTTGCGTGCGCGGATCAGGTCCTGGATCGCGTAGGCGTCGTCCCAGTCCATGTCCGGGTGATCGTCGGTGATCTTGGTGACGTCCCGGGCCTGCAGCTCGGCGTTTTCGAGGTGCTCGGCCAGTTGGGCGAGGGTGTTCTTGTCGAGTGCCATGGTGATGCTCCCTTGCTGGTCAGGCCACGAAACGCACGGAGGTGCCGCCCAGGCCCCCCACGCTGCAGTACAGGCTGTCGCCTGCCACCACAGGTACCAGCGGCGATTGCGAGCCCGAGAGGATGATGTCGCCCGCCTTCAGGCCGATGCCCAGGCGGCCGAGCGTGTTGGCCAGCCAGGCCACCGCGTTGACCGGCGAGCCCTGCACCGACGCCCCGGTGGACGTGCTGATGATTTCGCCGTTCTTTTCCAGCACCATGCCGGCCAGCGCGAGGTCCAGGTCGCGCGGGCTGCGGCGCACGCCGCCCAGCGTGAGCACGCCACACGAGGCGTTGTCGGCCACGGTGTCCTGGATCTTGATCTTCCAGTCGCGGATGCGGCTGTCGACGATCTCGAAGCAGGGCATCACGCAGTCGGTGGCGCGCAGCACGTCGGCCGCGGTCACGCCCGGTCCTTCGAGGTCGCGCGCCAGGATGAAGGCGACCTCGGCCTCGGCCCGGGGCGCGATCATGCTGCCGACCGAAATCGGCTGGCCTTCGTTGTAGACCATGCCCGAGAGCAGGTGGCCGAAGTCGGGCTGGTTCACGCCCAGCATGTCCATCACGACCTGGCTGGTCACGCCGATCTTCTTGCCCACCACGGTCTCGCCCGCGTCCAGGCGGCGCTGGATCATGCGCAACTGGATCTGGTAGGCGTCCTCGATGGTGATGTCGGCCTCGCGCTCGGTGAGCGGCGCCACCGGCTGGCGGCTGAGCAGCGACTGGTAGAGCTCGTCGCCGTAGTGCTGGATCTTGGAGTTGTCCATGGTGTTCCGGGGGGTAATGGGTCAGGGGGCCGTGGCGGCCTGTGCGTCCGCCTCGGCCAGGAAATTGGCCACCAGTTGCGCGAAGCGCGCCGCGTGTTCGATCTGTGTCCAGTGGCCACAGTGGCCGAACACATGCAACTGGCTGTTGGGGATCCACTGGCTCAGCGTGAGCGAGGTCTGCAGCGGAATCACCTGGTCCTCGCGGCCGTGCACGATGAGCGTCTCGTGCGGCAGCGCGCGGATCGCCGATTCGGGGCTGGCCATGGCGTCGACCCAGCGCTGGCGCGGGGCCGGGAACATGGCCGAGAAGGATTCCTGGAAGCCGGGGCGGATGCTGGCCTGGTAGCGCAGCTCGGCCAGCTCGTCGGTGACCAGGGAGCGATCGTGGGCGAACACGTCCATGATCCGCTTCATGTTGTCCAGCGAGGGCTCGTAGCCCCAGACCGCGTCCAGGCCCGGCGTGATCGGGAAGGGCACACCCACGGAACCCATGAGCACCAGGCGGCGCACGCGCTGCGGGGCGCGAACGGCCAGTGCCAGCGAAAGCGCGCCGCCGAAGCTGTTGCCGACCACGTCGGCCTGCTCGACACCTATCGCGTCCAGCAGGTCCAGCGCCTGCTGCACCCAGGTGTCCATGTTGTAGGTGATGCCGGCCGGGCGGTCGGAGTAGCCGAAGCCGACCATGTCGGGCGCGATCACGCGGCGGTCCTTGGCGATGACCGGCATCGCCAGGCGCCAGTTGGCCCAGGCGCTGACCCCGGGGCCGGAGCCGTGGATGAACAGCACCGGCGGCTGGCCCGGCTTGGCGCTGCCCAGGTCGTGCACGTTGGTGTTGAACGCGCCCGTGCGGACGCTGCGGGCGATCTCGGGGTTGTGCGCGGCGTTCACAGTTTCACCATCACGTTGCGCAGTTCGGTGTAGAACTCCAGGGAATGCACGCCGCCTTCGCGGCCGATGCCCGAGGCCTTGGCGCCGCCGAAGGCGGTGCGCAGGTCGCGCAGGAACCAGCTGTTGATCCAGCACAGGCCGACCTCGATGGCCGCGGCCACGCGGTGTGCCTTGCCCAGGTCCTGGGTCCAGACGGTGGTGGCCAGGCCGTAGTCGGTGGCGTTGGCCAGTGCGATGGCCTCCTCTTCGGTGTCGAAGGGCGCGATGTGGCAGCAGGGGCCGAAGATCTCCTCGCGGATCACGCTGGCGCTTTCGGGCAGGCCGGTCCAGATGGTGGGCTGCACGAAGTGGCCGTTGGCGTATTCGCCTTCCATGGTCGGCACACCGCCGCCGGTGACGATGGTCGCGCCCTCGGCCCTGGCCTTGGCGTAGTAGCCCAGCACCTTGGCCTTGTGTTCGGCCGAGATAAGCGGGCCCAGGCCCACGCCCGGCGTGTCGGGGCCACCGATCTTCAGGCCCTCGGCCTTTTCCTTCAGCGCGGCGACGAACTGGTCGAAGATCGGTCGCTGCACGTACACGCGCTCGGTGCCCAGGCAGACCTGGCCGCAGTTCTCGAAGGCGCTGCGGGTGATGCCGGCAATCGCCTTGTCGAAGTCGGCGTCGGCGAACACGATGCCGGCGTTCTTGCCGCCCAGCTCGAAGCTGACCGGGCGCACGCCCTTGGCCGCGGCGGCCATGATGGCCTCGCCGGTGCGGGTTTCGCCGGTGAAGGTGATGCCGTTGATACCGGGATGTTGGGTGATGAACTCGCCGGCCGAGCCGGGGCCGAAGCCGTGCAGCACCTGGTACACGCCCTTGGGAATGCCGACCTTGTCCATCACCTCGCCCAGCAGCGTGGCGGTGGCGGGGGTTTCTTCCGAGGGCTTGACGATCACGGTGTTGCCGCAGGCCAGGGCCGGGCCGACCTTCCAGGTCATCAGCAGCAGGGGCAGGTTCCAGGGGCAGATCACGCCCACCACGCCCAGGGGCGTGCGCACGCCGTAGCTGATGGCCGTGCCGCCGTCGGGCGTGCTCATCTGGAAGCTCTCGGTCGGCACGTTCTTGACGATGTCGGCAAAGATCTTGAAGTTGGCCGCGCCACGCGGGATGTCGATGTGCGAGGCCAGCGAGCGCGGCTTGCCGGTGTCGGCCAGCTCGGCTTCGAGAAAGTCGTCGAAGCGGCGATTGATCTCGTCGGCCACCGCATGCAGCAGTTCGGCGCGGCGCACCACGCTCATCTTGCCCCACTCGCCCTTGAGCGCGGCGCGGCCTGCGGCGACGGCCTGGTCGACCTCGGCCCGGCCGGCCTCGTGCACCAGGCCGATCACGTCATTGGTGGCGGGGTTGCGGTTTTCGAAGGTCTTGGCGGTGGCGACGAATTCGCCGTTGATGTAGTTGAGGAACTGTTTCATGGTCATGGTGTGCTCAGGCAGCGAATGCCCGCGGGTCATCGTTGGGGGGAGGTCAGGTCAGGGCCAGCAGGGCATCGATGGCGGCCTGGGCGCAGACGGTGTCCTGCTCGGCCGAGCCGCCGGAAACACCGATACCGCCGATCAGTTGCTCGCCGGCGCGGATGGGCAGGCCACCGCCGAAGGTCACCAGGCGCGCGCGCTGCGGCATGCCGATGCGCAGGCCCTCATCGCCGGCCAGGATCTGCGGCCAGTCGGCCGTGGGAAAGCCGAAGCTGGCCGCGGTGTAGGCCTTGTCGATGGCGATGTCGATCGAATGCAGAAACGCATTGGGCATGCGCAGGAACGCGACCAACGTGCCCGAAACATCGGTCACGGCCACGTTGATGCGAATCCCCAATGCCTCCGCCTGGGCCACTGCGGCACCGCAGGCCTCCGAGGCTGCCCGGGCGGAAATCACGAAAGAAGGAACAGCAAGTGAAGGGTGCATGAGACAAATCCGAATGAAGCAGTGCCAAGCGCCAAGGCGCCGTGGAACCGGCTTGGCCGGGCCACTGGCGCCGTCCCCCCCAAGCGCCGCGCAGCGGCGCGCCAGGGAGGGGGGAAGCGGCGAAGCCGCGCAGGGGGGTCAGGTCACCACGCTCAGGAAGGCGTCGTTGAGCTTGCGGTCATGGTAGAAAATGCCGCGTCCCACTTCCTCCCAGCTCCAGGTGATGGGATGCATGTCGGGGTAGTGGTCGTAGCCGCCGCTGAAGGTTTCCAGCCGGTTGCCGCTGGGGTCGAAGAAGTAGATCGTCGTGCCCTGCGTGATGCCGTGGCGGGTGGGGCCGATGTCGATCGAGACCCGGTTGACGCTCATGATGTCGGCCGCGCGCAGCACGCTTTCCCAGCTCGGCATCTGGAACGACACGTGGTGCAGCTTGCCGTCTTCGGCGTGGCGCACGAAAGCGATGTCGTGGGCCTTGGCGCTGCAGGTGAGCCACACGGCCAGGTCGGTCTTGCCATCCTCGAGCTTGACGCGCTCGACCAGCGTGAAGCCCAGCACCTCGGTGAACAGCTTGACGTTGCCGTCGATGTCACCGCCGTACAGCAGGGCGTGGTCCATGCGGATCGGGCGGATGCCGGGGCCATCGATCACGTCGACGTCGGGGTCCAGATAGCCCTTGCCATTGCCCACATCGGTTTTGTCGGCATACAGCTCGATGCTGTGGCCCGTGGGGATCTGGAAGCGCACGCGCTCGCCGGTTTCCAGCAGTTCGCCGGCCGGGATGCGTTCGGTCTTGACACCGTAGGCCTGCAGCTTGCGGTCGAAGTCGTCCAGTGTGGCCTTGTCCAGCACCTTGAAGGCGAAGAAGTCGATGCCGGCCTCATCGGCCTGGCGCAGGATCACGCTATTGTGATCGCGCTCGTTGCGGGTCTTGAAATAGGCGCGGCCCTGGCCGTCGCGGCCCATGGGCTGCAAGCCCATGACGTCGGTGTACCACTTCACCGATTCTTCCAGATCGAGCACGCGGATCTGGGCGTGTCCTGGACGCAAAACACCTGTCATTGCCATGATGAGTCTCCTTGCCTTGGTTGGTTCATGGTTGGGGGGGGTGGAAGTGACGCCAACGGGCGGCACACGTTCTTCTTCATTGCTCCGATCACGCTGACGCGCAGATCGCTGGCGGGGTAGATGCGGCACGAGAGCACGCAGCCGTTTTGCTCGTCCTCGGGGCTGATGTGCGCGCGGCTCATCACACGCCGCACGTACTGGCCTTCAAGCACTTGCACCTTGCACACCCCGCAGCCGCCCTGGCGGCACCCCACGGGGATACCTCTTCTGCCCAGCGCCACCATGCCTTCGAGCACGGACCGCTTGTCCGTACAGGCGTAGTGCTCACCGGTGTTTTCGATGCGGATGGTGAATTTCTGCATGAGGTCCGTCTCCTATCCGGTGCTCTTGTGGAACAGCGTCGGCACCGTGATGGACAGGACCGACGATAGGTGGGCTTCGCCATGCTGTCCAATACCATTTTCCTGGTTGTTTGATACCATTTCGGTATTGAGTTGTGGGACACAGGAGATGCCATGGACTTGCGCGACATGCGCCACTTCCTCGCCGTGGCCGAGGAAGGCCACATTGGCCGCGCGGCGGCCCGCCTGCACCTGTCGCAGCCACCGCTGACGCGGCACATCCAGGCGCTGGAGGAAAAGATCGGCGCGCCACTGTTCTTGCGCACGCCCAAGGGCGTGACCTTGACCGAGGCGGGCCGGACCCTGCTGGAGGAAGTGCCCAACCTGCTGGCGCTCGCGCAGCGGGCGGCCGAGCGGGCGCGTCTGGCCGGGCAGGGGCTGATCGGGCAGCTTGACGTCGGGCTGTTCGGCTCCGGCGTGCTCGACGTCATCCCGCGCATGCTGGCGCGCTTCCATGAGGCGCGGCCCGAGGTCAAGATCGTGCTGCACAACCTGACCAAGGACGCCCAGTTGCAGGCCCTGCGTGAGCGGCGCATTTCGATCGGTTTCAACCGCCTGGTGCCCCGGGAGGCCGGCATCACCACCGAGGCGGTGATGCGTGAGCCGCTGATGGTGGCCATTCCGGCCGCCCATCCGCTGGCCGTGCGGCCCTCGCTGAGCCTGCCGGATCTGGCCGATGTGCCGCTCATCCTCTATCCCAACGTGCCCATGCGCGGCCTGGCGCAGGAAGTCACCGACGCCTTCCGCACCGAGGGCGTGCCGTTCGAGGTCGAACAGGAGGTCGAGGACGCCGTCACGGCCCTGGCCCTGGTCTCGGTGGGCTTCGGCGCGGCCATCACCACGCAGTCGGCATCCAACCTGCGTCTGCCGGGCGTGGTGTTCCGGCCGCTGCACAGCCGCCGGCTCAGGGATCTGGAGCTCAGCTGTCTGTACCGCAGCGGTGACACCTCGCCGGTGCTGCGCGCTTTCCTGGACGTGGTGCATGAATTCGCCCGTGATCACCAGCGTTGACATAGTCGGGCCTCAGACGCGGCGGAACAGCGGGCTGCGGGCGGCCTGCGCGTCGGCCGCCGAGAGGAACTTCTCGGTGTAGATGTCGCGCTCGAACAGGCGGCCCTGCATCAGGGTGGAGATGCAGGCCTCGATCATGGGCGGCGGCCCGCACAGGTAGGCCTTCTGGCCCACAAAGCTGCCGCCGAAATGCGCCTTGGCCGCTTCGTGCACGAAGCCGCGGAAGCCGTCCCAGTCCGAGCCCTCGGGCTCGTGCGAGAGCGCCGGCACGTACGAGAAGTTGGCGTGCTGTTCGGCGAGCGCGCGGAACTCGGCGTCGTAGTACAGCTCCTCGTGCGAACGCTGTCCGTAGACCAGGGTGATCGGCAGCGTGCAGCCGCGCGAGAGCAGGTCCACGATCATCGAGCGCGGGCTCGACAGCCCCGAGCCGCCGGCCATGAACAGCATCGGCTGGCGCGCCGACTCGCGCACGAAGAAACGGCCGTAGGGGCCTGCCACGCGCAGGCGGTCGCCGGCCTTGAGCTGCTCGTGCAGCCAGGTGGTGCCGGCGCCGCCGGGCAGCTTGCGCACGTTGAGCTCGATGCCCTTGGTGGCGGCCACGTCGGCGGGTTGATTGGCGATAGAGAAGGCGCGGCTGCCGACGCCCGGGATTTCCACCTGCACGTACTGCCCCGCCTGGAAGTCGATGGCCTTGTCCAGCTGCAGGTGGATCGCCTTGATGGTGGGCGTGAGGTCCTCGACGCGGCTGACCGTGGCCGCGAAGTCGCGCACCGGGATCACGCGCGCATCGGGTTCCTCGTCGATGTCGGCCTCGATGGTGGTGTCGGCCTGCAGCGTGGCGCAGCAGGCCAGGGTCTTGCCGTCGTCGCGCTCGAAGTCCATCAGCGCGAACGGGTTGGCCGCGCCGTGGTCCACCTCGCCATCGCAGACCTGCACCTTGCAGGTGCCGCAGAGGCCGTGGCCGCAGGCGTGCGGCAGGTAGAGACCCTGCCGCAGCACCGCGTCCAGCACGGTCTGGCCTTCTTCGACTTCGATGGTCGCGCCCAGCGGCTCGATCGTCAGTTGGTAGCTCATGGCCGGATCAGCTGAACGAACCTTTGATCCCTGTGAGCCCAGGGGTTCTGAAGCGGATCGCGTCCTTGTGCACCAGGCCGTTCTCGGCCAGCGACTTGGCCGGGTCGGGCGTCCAGGGCTGGCCGTTCTTCTTCCACTCGGCCCGGGCCCAGTCGATCCTGGCGAAGTCCGGGTGGTAACCGTAGATGCCGGGCAGCACCGCGGCCGACAGCGCGCCGAACGGGGTGTCCGGCGGCAGTGGCAGGCAGAAGGGCGCGCAGAACAGCAGGTGGTCTTCCCAGCCGATGTACAGCAGCGGTGCGGGGAAGTTCTCGCGCACGTCCTTCATCGGGAACGCGTAAGGGGCGGTGGCGACGACGCTCATTTCGCTTCTCCTTTCTCCACGGATTCGCCCTTCCAGGCGGCAAAGTTTTTCTGGTCTTCCGAACCTTCGAAGTCGAAGTTGTCGCGACCCACGTCCATCTCGTAGTACTTGAGCACGGCCAGCAACGGGTCGAAGCCTTCGGCGGTCGGGTCGGTGCCCTCGGGGAAGCAGTGGCCCTGGTAGATCTGGTGCACCGGCAGCCAGCTCTGCACGTACTTCTCGGGTTCGTCGTCGAAGATGTGCTTGCAGTGGTCGGAGCAGAAGTGGTACTTGTTGCCGAAGTAGTCCGACTCGCGATAGCAGATCTTGGTCGGGTCGCCCTCTTCGGTGAACAGCATCGGGATCTGGCAGGTGGTGCACAGCATCGGCAGCGTCTTGTTGTAGAACCGGTTGCCGGCCTGCTGCTGCTCGCGGAAATACTCGAGGCGCGGACGGTGGTACTTGTCGAAGCTCTCGGGGTACTTCTGCGACAGCCAGTCCATCTCCTCGTCGCTGGGCACCCAGGTGTGGAAGGGTGCGGCGGCGTTGTAGTTGTAGAAGGTGTTCCAGGCCTGGTGGCTGATGTGGTCCTTGCCTTCGCAGGCCTGTTTCCAGCCCGCGGGCTCGCGGATGCCGTAGCGCGCCAGGTCCTTGAACAGCGCGCCGCCGTTGGCCTCGGCGTACATCTCCCAGGCCTCCTTCCAGCTCATCACACGCTTGGGCAGCATGTAGTCCTGCATCATGGCCACCAGCGTGAGCAGGCGATAGCCGCGCCAGAACCACTTGTCGATCCACTTCTGCACGATCGGCACGTTGCCCGGATCCTGTTCGAGCATGAACTTGATGCACTCGATGCCCAGCGTCATGTGGCGCGACTCGTCGCTTTGCGCCGAGAAGCCGAAGGTCACCGTGCTCATGTCGCCGTTGTGCGCCGCGCCGCTCATGAACGGCACGAACAGCAGGTTGGTCAGCACGTACTCGAAGCTGAAGCTCACCGCGGTGAGGAACTCGAACGGGCCGGCCGTGCAGGCGTCCTCGAAGAAGCTCTTGGGCACGGACAGGTACCACACGCGGTCGAACCAGTGGTTCGAGTGGTGCATGCCATTGAAGTACTTGTTGTAGTGGCTGATGGCGTGCGTCTCGGTCTGGTAGTGGCGCAGCTCGTCGATGCTCTGCATCTGCGCGGCCACGCGCGCGCCCACGCCGCTGAACTGCCGGCCCACGTGGGCGAAGCCCCGGTGGGCGTAGTACTCCAGCGGCGTCACGCCCTGGATGAACAGCTTCAGCGCATTGACGTAGCGCGCGTCGCTGATGCCGAGCTGGCCGTTGTTCTGCGCGAAGGCATCGATCACGGCGTAGAGCTTCTTTTCCTTTTCGCCCTGGTACTTCCAGTAGGCGTCCATGGTCAGGCGGAACGGGTCCTGCCAGGCGTCCCAGTCGTGGATCTTGATGCCCTCGTAGGTGTCGTACGGGAACACCTTGTCCATCGGCTGGTAGGTGGTTTCCCAGCCCAGACCGCGGGTCATGGCGGCGTAGCGTTCCTTCAGGCCCAGCTTCTTGCTCGCAACTCTCGTGTCCATGCGTGTCTCCTTCTGTTCTCGAATCAGTGTTTCCAGCTCAGCGTGAGCTGGTCGTCGTCCTCGTCGATGTGGCCCGACAGCGTGACCAGGTTGACGTGGATGGCTTGCAGGTCGTAGGGGCGGCCGGTCAGCCCTTCGATGGTGTCGCGGCGGATGGTCAGCCGACCCGGGGCATCGATCTTGATCAGGCCGGGTGAGTGCACCACCTGGGCCTCGGGGTTGTCGGCGATGATGGCGTCCACCACGGGACGGGCCTCTTCGTTGGCCTGGAAGGCGATGAAGACGTTGGACATGGGTGCTCCTTGGGGTGGTGTCAGACGTTGTCGAGATCCAGACCGGCCTTGGCGGCGCGGGCCTCCATGGCCTGGCGGGCCTCGTCGAGGGCGGCCTGGGCGTGCTCGCCCAGCGCCACCCGGGCCACCGGTGCCAGCGCGGCGTAGGCGCGCTCCCCCCAGGCACGTGCCCATTGCGACAGCAGACGGCGGTTGTCCTCGGACTCGGCGGCGGCCACCTTGATCACGGCGTCGATCCAGCGTGCGCTCTCGTCGTGCCACTCGGGCATGAAGGCAGTCAGCATCGCCACGGCGGTGCCGCCCTGCAGTGCCACGTGGTCGTCCACGAAGCTGCCATAGATCAGCGGGTACAACTGGCCATCGAGCGCCAGGTTCTGAGCCACGAACAGCTCGAACGGGTCCTGCACCACGAAGCTGTCCTCGACCAGGCGGCGCAGTGGTTGCCATTCGGGCGCGTCCAGCCAGGCCTGTTTGGCCGTCTCCAGCGCTTCGGGGGCGCCGATCACCAGGCCCAGGCGGGTGAGGTATTGCGCCACGCCCAGGTTGTCCATCGCATGGAACATGGCCGGTGCCGTGAAGGCCGTGCCATAGCCGTAGGCGCAGATGGCGGTGTTGTTCATGTTCGCACCCCAGGCCGCGTGACGCAGGGGCAGCAGCACCTGGAGCACCTGTTCGCGCAGGGCGTCGCTCATCAGCACGCCCATGCGCTTGCTGTCGACGAAAGCGAAATTCGACTCCATGGCATCCTGCTGGCGCGCACGGGTCATCGTCCAGGTGGCGTAGTAGAACTGGCGCGGGTCGCGCAGCGCGTACCAGTCGGCCAGCCGGATCGCGCTGCGCGAGGCGTCGAACAGCTCGTGTGCCGGGTCCCAGGTGGGCCGGTAGTGGAAGTTCACCCTGGGTTGCGCACCCAGCGTGGCTTCCTGGTAGCGCGAGGCCGTCTTGTCGCCCCCGATGTATGTCGCGACGTGCGCGAAGGTGTTGCGCAAGGGGGTGATCTCGCGCGCCTGCAGGTCGATGTTCATCGTCGTTGGTCTCCTGGGTTGTAGTAGTGGATGCCGGGGCCGGTCGGTGCTCAGGTGTCGAGCCGCCGGACCCGGTTGACGCGGCAGAACTCCTCGAAGGCCTGCGGCGGCAGCAGCAACTCCACCGCCAGCTCAGGCCAACCGATCGAGAACTCGAAGCTCACCAGTCCCTCCGGCAGATGGGCCAGCACGCGCACGTAGCGCAGCGAGGTATCGGCGATCGGCAGGGCGGGGGTGGCGTCGGATGTCATGGAGGTCTCTCGCATCGGTTGCCCGGCCGTGATTGCACGGCGTGTGCCAGTTGCGCCCAACGGTGCCGAAAATCTCGATATTCGAGGGAATACCCTGACGAAAATGACCCGTTCGCCGTGCGCACGTCGCACGGGTCACCGGCAGATATCCACATTGCTGCATTGCAG
>NZ_JAQVEJ010000069.1 GCF_028698005.1 Hydrogenophaga sp. | reverse complement strand
TGACACCGGCAGCGCCAGGTAGGTCACCCACGGCAGCACCGCCAGCGGCATCAAGGCCGCCTTCGCCCGGTGGTAGACGAAGCCCGATTCCCGCCCGGCGCCGAACTTGCGGATGTCGCGGCGAACGAGTCCGTCGACCAGGCCGACGAAGGCCGCGAGTAGGAAAAGGGGCAGTGTCAGCACCAAGACCAGCAGGCGGACGATGAACGTCAGAACGGTGAAGCCGGCAGCAATCAGATAGCCCTTGGTCCAGACATAGACCTGGGCCAGGTAATGGCGGAAGTCTCGGTGCGCGCCTCGGCTGGGTGCGCTGGCCTGTGACCTGCCCCCTTCCTCCGTACCAATCGAACGTAGGAAGTCCGGGGTTGAAAGGTTAATCGATTTGGCTGCTGGGTAACTGGTCTTCGGCAGCATCGACAGCTTGCTGGCGATGCTGCTCCGCAAAGCGTGCGGGGGGAATGCGACCAAGGCTGCTGTGGGGGCGCACCTCGTTGAAATCCTGGCGCCAGGCTGCAACGACAGCTCGGGCTTGAGGCAGCGTTTGGAACCAGTGCTCGTTCAGGCATTCGTCGCGGAACTTGCCGTTGAAGCTCTCGATGTAGCCGTTCTGCATCGGCCGCCCGGGCTCAATCAGGATGTGCCGGATGCCGTGACCTTGAGCCCAGGCCATGAAGGCCCTGCTGGTGAACTCCGGGCCGTTGTCCGTGCGCACGGCACGCGGGTAGCCGCGGAACCGCGCGGTCTCGTCCAGCAGCCGTGTAACGTACTCGCCCGAGATCCCAAAGTCGGCGCCGATCTGCACGCACTCATGGCTGAAGTCATCTGCCACGGTAAGGAACTTGATGCGGCGGCCGCTGGCCAGGCTGTCGCTCACGAAGTCCATGCTCCAGACCTCGTTGACGGCGCGGGCCAGCTGCAACGGCATGCGCTCCGAGGCCGGACGCTTGGCCTTGCGGCGCTTGCGCACCGACAGGTTCGCCTGCTGGTACAGCCGCAGCACCCGCTTGTGGTTGACGCCGGCGAATTCCGGACGCAGCAGGTCGTGGATGCGCCGATAGCCGAAGCGCCGGCGCACATGGGCGATCTCGATGATCTTGGCGCTCAGAGCCTGGTTCATCTCGGTTTCCTGGGGCGGATGGCGGTAGCTGTCACGGGAGAGCCCCACGAGGCGGCAGGCACGGCGCTCAGACAGGTGGAACTGCTCCACCATGGCGGCGATTGCCGTGCGCTTCGCCTGTGGGGCTAGCGCTTTACCCCGAAGACGCCCTTGAGCGCGTGGATGTCCAGGTGGGCCTCCGCCAGCAGCTTCTTCAGCTTGGCATTCTCGGATTCGAGCTCACGCAGCCGCTTGGCGTCGGGCACATCCATGCCACCGTACTTGGCGCGCCACTTGTAGAACGTGGCGTCGCTGAAGCCGCCCTTGCGGCACAACTCCTTCACCGGCATCCCCGCCTCTGCCTGGCGGATGAACCCGATGATCTGCTCCTCCGTAAACCTGCTCTTCTTCATGTCCGTCATTCTCCTGGTTGACGGACCTCGCTAACCTCAGACTGGTACGGCAGGGAGGGGGCAGGTCTCCTTGTCGGTATTTTCAACAAGGGTTAAGAACTCCAGTTTTCAGGGGCAACCTCAGTGAGCCTGGTCACCTTCTCGATAGAGTCTGTGGCCGGTGCGGTATTCCAGGTCGTCGATGGGTGAATGGATGAACTGGAAGTCCTGTTCGTTCAGGTCGGCAAAGAGCACCATCGCGCGGATGCCACAAACCTGGCAGTCCGAGGTGCCGCGCCAGGCGGCTTCGGTCTTGACGGGAATCATGGGAGGGCTGCCTCGGGGCGATGACGGATTGATATACCTGACAGAGTATATGAATCTCTGCCGCATCGGATGCAACAACAACACATCCGGCGCAACGATCGGCTTTGCCGTGGCGTACAAGACCCGCCTGACCAAGGCCAACGCTTGCGCTTCCCACAGGCATTGATCGACCGGAGGCGGTGCCTGGCATCGAACCGGTGGGCTGCGTGGGTAGGCCTGAAGGCAAGGTGCTGAGGCCGGGCAAGGCTCACATGATGCTTATGACTATGACGATTTTGTCAGCCAATAGTGGCAGCTCATGACATCGATAGATGGGCATGAGTGGTGAGTGGTTTCATAAGGCATTGATTTGATTGATTGTTTTCTGGGCGAAGAGCTTGGCACGGTTATTGGTATTGAATTGCACAACGCCATGCCATGAACGCCCAAGATCGCATCCTTCTTCGCAAGCTGACCTGGACCGTGCTGATCAAGCTGGTCGCGCTGTCGATGCTGTGGTGGTTGTTCGTGCATGACGCTCAGGTGGCCGTGGATGAAAGTGCCGCGGCCCGGCAGTTGCTGACTCCGACCGTCAGCACCACCCAGGAGTAATCACGTGATATCCGATCAATTGGTTGATCTTTCGCGTCTGCAGTTCGCGGCGACGGCGATGTACCACTTCCTGTTTGTGCCGCTAACGCTGGGCATGGTCTGGCTGCTGGTCATCATGGAAAGCGTCTACGTGATGACGGGCAACGTCATCTGGAAGGACATGACCCGCTTCTGGGGCAAGCTCTTCGGTATCAACTTTGCGCTGGGCGTGACCACCGGCATCACGCTGGAATTCCAGTTCGGTACCAACTGGGCCTATTACTCGCACTACGTGGGCGACATCTTCGGGGCGCCGCTGGCCATCGAGGGGCTGATGGCCTTCTTCCTAGAGTCGACCATGATCGGCCTGTTCTTCTTCGGCTGGGATCGGCTGTCGAAGACCCAGCATCTGCTGGTGACCATCCTGATGGCGGTGGGCACCAACCTGAGTGCGCTGTGGATCCTGGTGGCCAACGGGTGGATGCAGAACCCGGTGGGCGCAGCGTTCAGCTTTGAGACCATGCGCATGGAGATGGTGGACTTCTGGGCGGTGCTGTTCAACCCGGATGCGCAGGCCAAGTTCGTGCACACCGTCTCGGCGGGCTACGTGACGGGTGCGATGTTCGTGCTCGCGGTGAGCAGCTGGTACCTGCTCAAGGGCCGAGACACCGAGTTTGCCAAGCGCAGCTTCCGCGTCGCGGCAGCGTTTGGTTTGGCCAGCGTGTGCAGCGTGATCGTGCTGGGCGATGAGTCGGGCTACACCGTGGGCGAGGCGCAGCAAACCAAGATGGCGGCGCTTGAGGCCATGTGGGAGACCGAACCCGCACCGGCCGGTCTGAAGCTGGTGGCTGGCATCAACGAGGCTGAGGCGAAGAACGACTGGGAGCTCGAGATTCCGTGGGTCATGGGATTGATCGGTACCCGCTCGATCGACAAGCAGATCCCCGGCATCAAGGAGATCAAAGAGAAGAACCGCCAGCGCATCGAGAGCGGCATCCATGCCGTCGTGGCCCTGGAGACGCTGCGCCACAACAAGGACGATGCGCAGGCCAAGGCGGTGTTTGAGCAGCACAAGGCCGATCTGGGCTTCGGACTGCTGCTGCGCAAGTACACGGCCGATGTCAGCCAGGCCACACCCGAGATGATCCAGCAGGCTGTGGACAGCACGGTGCCGCGCGTGGCGCCCATGTTCTGGTCCTTCCGCATCATGGTGGGTCTGGGCTTTGCCATGCTGGTGCTGTTCGGCATGGCCTTCTGGAGCACGTTGAAGATGCAGTGCGCTGCGCGTCCGTGGTTGCTCAAGTGGGCGCTGGTGATGTTGCCGGCGCCATGGATTGCCAGCGAGCTGGGCTGGTTCGTGGCGGAGTATGGCCGCCAACCCTGGACTATTTACGGCGTGTTGCCCACGCATCTGTCGGTATCGACCTTGAGTGTCCAGAGCCTGTATGGATCGCTGGCAGGCTTCGTCGGCTTCTACACCTTGCTGTTGATCGTCGAGGTCTATCTGATGATCAAGTTTGCTCGCCAGGGGCCGGGTAGCTTGGGCACCGGGCGCTATGAGCGTGAACCGGAGCACCACGCTGTCCAGCACGCTTGAAGGAGAGATCGATGTTCGACTATGAAACCCTCAAACTGATCTGGTGGCTGCTGGTGGGTGTGCTGCTGGTGGGCTTTGCCGTCATGGATGGCCATGACATGGGCGTGGGCACGCTGCTGCCGTTTGTCGGCAGGGACGATGTGGAGCGCCGCGTCGTGATCAACACCGTTGGGCCGCATTGGGACGGCAACCAGGTCTGGTTCATCACCGGGGGGGGTGCCATCTTTGCGGCCTGGCCGCTGGTCTATGCCACCGCGTTCAGTGGCTTTTACTGGGCCATGCTGGCGGTGCTGTGGGCGCTGTTCTTTCGCCCGGTGGGGTTCGACTACCGCAGCAAGATCCACCACCCCGCTTGGCGCAGCACCTGGGACTGGGGTTTGTTCGTCGGCGGCTTCGTGCCTCCGGTGATCTTTGGCGTGGCTTTTGGCAATCTGCTGCAGGGCGTGCCGTTCCAGTTTGACGAGTTTCTGGTGCCCACCTATTCCGGCAGCTTCTGGGCCTTGCTCAACCCGTTTGCGCTGCTGGCCGGTGTCGTGTCCAGTGCCATGATCACGCTGCAGGGGGCGACCTACCTGGCGCACCGCACCGAAGGTGTCGTCCAGGCACGCACGATCAAGGCCGGTACGGGGGCCGCGCTGGTGATGGTCATCGGCTTTGTGGCCGCTGGCGCCTGGCTGCAAGGCATCGACGGCTACCGCATCAGCTCCGTGGTGGATCCGTCGGCGCTGCCCAACCCCATGGACAAGACCGTGGTTCGTGAAGCCGGTGCCTGGATGGCGAACTACGCGGTCGTGCCCGCGCTCTGGCTGCTGCCGGCCCTGGGTGTGCTCGGTGCGCTGGCTGCCGTCGTGCTGATGCGATCGGGGCGCACGCTGGGCGCCTTCGTGGCCTCTTCGCTGGCCACCACCGGTGTCATCGGCACCGCCGGTGCGTCCATGTTCCCGTTCGTGATGCCGTCCAGCACCCAGTTGCAGGCCAGCCTGACGGTGTGGGACAGCGTCTCCAGCCACTTGACGCTGGGGATCATGTTCTGGGCCACGCTCATCTTCATGCCGCTGATCGTGCTCTACACCAGCTGGGCGTATCGCGTGATGCGTGGCAAGGTGACGGCAGCCTACATCCGCGAGAACGAGCACGGGGCCTATTGAACAGCCGTCGACCGATACACGGCCAACATTTCAAGGAGTCTGATCATGTGGTACTTCGCCTGGGTTCTGGGCATCGGCTTTGCCGTCCTGCTGGCCATCCTCAATGCCATGTGGGGAGAGAGCGAGGCAGCGCGTGCCGAGGCACGCCGGGGAGTTGAGCCATGAGCGCGGGGCCTTCGGTGGCTGCACCGGCGCCGGCGCGGGTGCACTGGCCCAGCTTGACGGTGGCCGTGGTGCTGATGGCGGTGGGGAGTGTGCATCCTCTGTTGCTGGCCGGCGCCGATGGCCAGGCCAGCCACAGCTTGGCCATGGCCTGGTTCTGGGCCATGAGTGCCGGGCTGGTGCGGGGCGTGGGCTTCATTCCCCGGCAGCTGGCCATCCGTTGGCTGCTTGGGGGGCCAGCCGTGGCGCTGGCGCTGGTGCTGGCCGCCTGGCTGCGATGGGGTGGCTGACATATCTGATGCAACCATGGCCAATTCGGTCAAACCTGTCAGGGCACATCCAGCCAAAGTGGCGAATTTGAAGGGTTCAAGTGGGTTTGTCACCCCTGAAATGCTGATTGATGACCTCGAGTCGGGAAGGTCTTGGTCGCTCGCCAGCCGGCCAGTCGCCATCAACCCGAGTCTTTCCAGGAGAACACCATGAGCGACTCCATCTCTTTTCCCAGTATTCCAACACCTGCTGGCATCGACAGCGATCGCCGCACCTGGCTGCTGGCCACCTCGTTAATGGGCGCGGTCGCCGCGGGTGCGGTGGCTGTACCTCTGGTGAGCAGCTTTGCCCCCAGCGAGCGTGCCAAGGCGCAGGGTGCCAGTGTCGAGGTGGACATCGATGGCCTGGCGCCGGGCGAGATGCTTACCGTGGAGTGGCGTGGCAAGCCAGTGTGGGTACTGCGCAGAACGCCCGAGATGCTGGCCACCCTCGCGGATATGCCCGATCTGGCCGATCCCGCCTCAGAGGTGGACCAGCAGCCCGCGTATGCGCGCAACACCGCGCGGGCCATCAAGCCGGAATACCTGGTGGTCATCGGCATTTGCACCCACCTGGGCTGTTCTCCGGTGACCTTGCCGGCAGGGACGGCCAATACCAGTGTCCCGGCCGACTGGAAGGGCGGCTTTTTCTGTCCCTGCCACGGGTCAACCTTCGACCTGGCCGGGCGGGTTTTCAAGAACAAGCCGGCGCCCACGAACTTGGAAGTGCCACCGCACAAGTATGTGGCGGCCACCAGGCTGCTGATCGGCGAAGACGACAACGGTGCGGCCTGAGAACTGCAGGGCTGACATATGGACGTTCGAACCATCCGCTCGCTAGGCGACGACACCCTGAGCTACCTCGTCGCCGATGTGGACAGTGGGGAAGCTGTTTTGATCGATCCGCAGGCCTGCGACATGCCCTTGATCCAGGCCATGCTGGGTGAGCGCCAGCTCCGGCTGCGCTGGATCCTGCGGACACACGACCATGACGAGCAGCGCCCCGGTGAACTGCCTGCGCTGCGCCGACTGGGGGCGCCAATTGTGCAAGGGCGACCCGAGGCCGGCGTGCACCTGCCCACCGACGGTGACCTGCTCGCCTTGGGTGGCAGCGCCATCCGTGTGTGGCGAACACCGGGCCATACCAAGCATTGCCTGAGCTATCTCTGGAGGGATCGGGTCTTTTGTGGTGCCTTGCTGGATGTGGACCATTGCCCCTGGCAGCGCTGGCCGGCGGATGCGGCCATGCTGTGGGACAGCGTCACCCAGAAGATCTTTACCCTGCCGGATGACACCCTGCTGTTCCCGGGACAGGCCTGTCACAGCCACAGCGTCAGCACCGTGCACGACCAGCGGCGCTGGCACCCATTCTTCGCGCAATGTTCGCGCGACGACTTTCTGGCGCGCATTGCGGCGCTGCAAGACGAGGCGCAGTGCCAGCAGGCCTGAGCCTCAGCCCGTCCATTTCACCCCGAAGAGATCAGCTATGAAACAACTGCACTTCCAGGAAAAGTATCCCGTCACCGTGGTGGACATCGCCAAGTCGGAGACACGCTATGACAGCGTTGCCGCCATCGCCGGCTACTTCAAGGATTGCGTCGCGAAGACGCCGCGCGTGAGCTACATCGGCGAGTTCGACCACTACGCGCATACCCAGGCCATTGGTGGCGAAATTGCCCCCGGCATCCGGGCCGCCATCAACGTGCTGTTCTGCTTTGGCCATGCCTTGCCCAACCCGCAGGTGCTGGCCGTGCGCCCGCGCAGCATCGGCATTGCCGACATGGGTGACCACTTCGTCGTCAGCTTCATGGATGCTCCCATGAAACCGGCCAACGACGCCATGCAGGCCTGGGCCCTGGGCCTGCGCAATGCCTGAGTGGCAGGGAGATCGATCATGTGGCAGGCCCTGAACTGGCTGCAAAAGAACCTGGTCTGGAGCATTCCGCTGGCCATGCTGGCCGGCCTGGGCTTCGGCAGGGTCACGGACCCGTCGTTCCTGCGCGGGGCCATCCTGCCGCTGACCTTCCTCATGGTCTACCCGATGATGGTGACGATGAACGTGCGCGACCTGCTCAAGCCGGGCAACGGCCGGCTGCACGGGGTTGCCCAGGGCATCAACTTCATCCTCATGCCCGCCATCGGCTATGTCGTGGGCCTGCTGTGCTTTGCCGACCAGCCGATGATGCGGCTGGCGCTGTTGCTGACGGCGCTGTTGCCCACCTCCGGCATGACGATTTCCTGGACCGGCTTCGCCAAGGGAAACGTGCCTGCCGCGGTGAAGATGACGGTGGTCGGTCTGATGGCCGGCTCGCTGCTGGCGCCCGTGTACCTCAAGGTGTTGCTGGGCACGGTGGTCGGGATTCCGGTGCTGCAGGTGTTCGCGCAGATCGGCCTCATCGTTTTCCTGCCGCTGGCGCTGGGCACATGGACGCGCAGCTGGCTGATCGGAAAGCATGGCGAGCCGGTGTTCAGCCAGCGGTTCAAGCCAAGGTTCCCGCCGTTGTCGACCCTGGGGGTGCTGGGCATCGTGTTCGTGTCCATGGCGCTGAAGGCGCAGGACATCCTGGCGAACCCGACGCAGGTGCCTGGCCTGCTGCTGTCGCTGGTGCTGGTGTACGCCATCAACTTTGCTGTCAGCACGGTGGTTGGCAAGGCCCTGTTCCCGCGTGGCGATGCGATTGCGCTGGTTTATGGCACCGTCATGCGCAACCTTTCCATTGCGCTGGCCATTGCCATGGGCGTCTTTGGTGCCCAGGGCGCTGATGCCGGGTTGCTGATCGCGCTGGCCTACATCGTCCAGGTACAGGCGGCGGCCTGGTACGTCAAGCTCACCGATCGCCTGTTTGGACCGCCGCCAGCCGTGGCCAAGGCGGCATGAAGCAAGGAGTCTTCAGCATGTCGAATACCCCGAATACCGCTACCCCCTATGAAGCCCTCGGTGGCGCTGACGGTCTGCACCGTCTGGTGGACCGCTTTTATGAACTCATGGATGAACTGCCTGAGGCCTATGCCGCGCGTCGCATCCATCCCGAAAGTCTGTCCGGCGCCAACGAAAGCTTGTTCGAATACCTCTCGGGCTGGTTTGGCGGCCCCAACCTCTACGTCGAAAAGAAGGGTCACCCGCGTCTGCGCAGGCGCCACCTGCCTTACGCCATCGGCCCCACCGAGCGCGACCAATGGATGTTGTGCATGCGTACCGCACTGACCGAACAGGTTGCCGACGAGCCGCTGCGCGAGTATCTGATCCAGATCTTTTCCGCTATGGCCGATCACATGGTCAACACGCCGGGTGCATTGCCTGACGCCGGTGGCGGTGGGCGCCCGGGCGAAGGAGCCTGTTCATGCGCGCACTGAGACGCACGCTCAGGCGCCAGCCTGTCGCATCGATCATGGCATGGGCCCGTGGTTGGGCTGGGGCTGCGCCGGTGGGGCCGGGACAGCCCCGACCGCCCCATGCCGTCACCGGTGTTCAGGCAGAGGGGTGACAGGAGCCTCGGTCATGAAAGGACCGGGGCCGGAAAGATCGCGCGAGGAGACAGCAACATGACGCAGCACAAACCCCGGGGGCACTGCTCCCGACGATACGCATACCGGTTCACGTTGGCGCTGATGCTGGGCGGTGTCGTGACAGCCGCGACATGGGCGACCGATCCCTCGCCGCCAGCGGATGCCTCGGCGCAAGAGGTCCTGGCCAGGGCGCCTGGACCGGGCTCATCCACGGCAGACCACAGCAAGTTCAAGGCACTGCAGGGGCCGTTCAACAGCGGCTCCGAGGTCACCAGGGCCTGCCTGAGCTGCCATACCGAGGCGGCCAAGCAGGTGATGAGCACCCGCCACTGGACCTGGGAGTACACGAACCCGGACACCGGCCAGACGCTGGGCAAGAAGACCATGCTCAACAGCTTCTGCATTGGTGACCGCTCCAATGAGGCCTTCTGCCAGAGCTGCCACGTGGGTTATGGATGGAAGGACGACAAGTTCGACTTTCACGACGAAACCAAGGTGGATTGCCTGGTCTGTCACCACACGGGCGGCTACAAGAAGCCCGCCGGCATGGCCGGCGAGGTGCCCACCGAACGCACCGAACTGCCAGCCGGATCCGGCAAGTTCATCGATCCGGTGGACCTGGCCATGGTGGCACGGCACATCGGCAAGACCAGTACCGCCACCTGTGGCAGCTGCCACTACAACGGCGGTGGCGGTGATGGTGTCAAGCACGGCGACCTCGATTCCTCGCTGGACCGGGCCACGCCCGAGCTGGACGTGCACATGGCAGCCAAGGCCAGGGGCGGCGCTGGCTTCACCTGCGCCACCTGCCACCAGGCCGATGGCCACCAGATCGCCGGCAGCCGCATCAGCATGACGGCAGCCGACCCGCACGGTCCCCTCCTGCGCGGTGATACGGTGCATGCTGGTCGCAACGCGGCTACCTGCCAGAGCTGCCATGGTGACAAGCCCCACAAGCAGCCGTCGCTGTCCGTGGGTCTGCTCAACAACCACACCAGCAAGCTGGCTTGCCAGAGCTGCCACATTCCCAGCTTCGCCCGCGGCGGCATCGCCACCAAGATGGGTTGGGACTGGTCCACCGCCGGACGCCTGTCGCCCCAGGGTCAGCCCATCCAGGTCAAGGACGACCAGGGCCACGTGATCTACGACAGCAAGAAGGGCGACTTCAGGCTCGATGAGAACGTGGTGCCCGACTATGTCTGGTTCAACGGCAAGGTCACCTATACCACCCAGGAGGAAAAGATCGATCCGACCCGCGTGGTGAAGATCAACACCTTCCACGGCGGTCCGGACGATCCGGAGGCGCGCATCTGGCCCGTCAAGCGCTTTGAAGGTCGGCAGCCCTACGACAAGCAGCACCTGCAACTGCTGGTGCCGCACACCGCCACGCCCGACGACACGGCCTTCTGGTTCAACTTCGACTGGCCCAAGGCACTGAAGGCCGGAGCTGAGGCCACGGGTGTGCCGTTCAGTGGCGACCATGGTTTCGTCAAGACCGAAATGCTCTGGCCCATCACGCACATGGTGGCACCCGCCAGGGACGCGGTGGCCTGTGCCTCGTGCCATACCAGCGCGGCCCGGAGCCGGCTGGGTGATCTGCCCGGCGTGTACCTCCCAGGCCGGGACCATCACCCCTGGATCGACCGGCTGGGCTGGCTGGCCGTGCTGGGCGCCGTTGCGGGCGTGCTGATTCACGCACTGGCCCGTGTCATGAACCACCTTCGCCATGGAAAGGGGCACTGAGATGGATGCCATGAACTCCAACGTCGCCACCAAGCCTGGTCGCATCTACCTTTACAAGCGGTACGAGCGTTTCTGGCACTGGTCGCAGGCCGCGCTGGTGCTGACCATGCTGGCCACCGGATTCGAAATCCACGGCAGCTACTCCTGGCTGGGCTTCGAGCCGGCGGTGCGCCTGCACACCCTGGCGGCCTGGGCCCTGCTGACCCTGTGGGCCTTCACCATCTTCTGGCAGTTCACGACCGGCGAATGGCGCCAGTACCTGCCGACGCACAAGAAGGTGCTGGCCATGGTCGTCTATTACGGCTGGGGCATGTTCCGTGGTGCCCCGCACCCGTTCCACAAGACGGTGCAGAAGAAGCACAACCCCTTGCAGCGCCTGGCCTATCTGGCGTTGCTGGCCATGATCTCACCGCTGCTCTGGGGCTCGGGCCTGCTGTATCTGTTTCGGGCCTTCTGGCCGGAATTGGGCATCGACCGCTGGCTGACCCTGGAGTGGGTGGCCTGGGCCCACACCGCCGGTGCCTTCCTCATGCTGGCCTTCGTGGTGGTCCATGTGTACCTCACCACCACCGGTCACACCCTGACGGCACACATCAAGGCGATGATCACCGGCTGGGATGAGGTACCTGACGACGCCTGATCAGAAGGCCAGCGTCTTGACGCCTGCCTTGAGCAGGTGGGCCGCCACATCGGCCGGCTTGGCGGGCGTCACGCCCGGAATCAGGTCCGTGGACTGCCGGCCGGTGTTGGGCAGATACAGCGCGCAGACCTCGACCTTGGCGCCGTTCTTGATCAGCCCCTGAAGCATTTGCTGAGGGGTGACATCCTTGGGCTTGAGCTGGGTGCCCTCCTTGCCAGCGACAGCCACATCACCTGCGGCATCGCACAGCAGCACGCGGACACTGGCCTTCTGTTCCAGTGCCTGGCCGGCGAGCACGAGGCCCGCACCTTGGGCCATGGCGTTGCCGCTGTGGATATTGACGAACAACTCATTGGCGTGGGCGGTGCCTGCCAGGCAAAGGGTGACTGCGGTGAGCGCGATCAGACGTTTCATGCAAAGACTCCTTGAGAATGCAGCAAAAGGGAGGAAGTTCATCAGATATATCAACTGACGGGCCTATTCTTCACATACTCCATATAGTATCAATGACATAACGCAACCCCAGCAGATGACGTTCACCTGCCTTGCAGCCATGACACCTTGACCAGGTGGAAGATGAACCAGATGTATGGACATGCAGGGCCCGGCGGCTTGCCTCGCCGGCGGCTCCCCAAGTCGCTGGACCTGGTCTGCGTGGTCGTGTTGATGCTGTGGGGCCGGGTGGCGATGCGGTGACCGGCGAAGCCCGTCAGGACAGCGCCGGTCGCGCCCATGACGGTAAGAGCCGACAGGCGGTTCAGATGGCGCGCGCAGCGCGCATGTTCGCGATGTCTTCCCGTGAGTAGCCCAGCTCCAGCAGAATGGCTTCGGTGTGCTCGCCAACGGACGGGATCGCGTCCATCCGTGGCGTGTACCGGTTGCTGCGGCCCGGTGGGAGCAGCGCGGGGACAGGACCCGCGGGGGTGTCCACCTCGTGCCAGCGCTGGCGGGCGGCCAGTTGCGGGTGCGCCACAAGGGCCATTCCGGCCAATTCGAAGCAATTGGGCGGTACCTCCCGTTTTCCCAGCCCAATGATGCGGACCCGCTTGTGCAGGCGGGCGAAGGAGTCGGCAAAGCCTTCCCGCTGAAGAATGCTGTGCAGTCGTTCCTCAAGAGGCTTGATGTGGCGATGCAGCAGTTCACCCGGCTGTACTTCAGAAATCAGGTGCTGAAGTGTGAGCAGTGCCAGCACTTCACTGGGCTTGAACCAAAAACCAGCGACCTCTTGTGGGGAATCGCTCGCCCCTGGCTGAGGCCTCCAGCGATAGGACTGGCTTTCGTGATCCCAATGGATGGGATGCCCTAGTTTGTCTCGCAGCCAGGCCAAGTCCCTCATCAGGGTTGCTCTGGAGGCGCCAGTTTCTTCCTGCAGGAAGGCCAGGGTGATGCTTCGCCTTGAACGGAGCAGTGTGACAACGTGGTGCAGTCGATCGTTCTTGTTCAACGTCTCCTCCCCATTCATGCTTTATGCACAGCGCCATATTTCCATGGTTTTATTGGACAAGAGTATCAAAGGCCCCCTTGTTTTTTGCTGACTCGTTCGTGTCAGCAACGAGAGTCGATCAACCTCGAAGTGCTTGCGCGGCTTGTCCAGCACATCCAGTTCGATCCGCTTGATGGCTTTGCAATACAGCTGCTTCGGCGTGCCACCGTGGATGCAGGTGTCGCGTGCGACATCGATGAGCTTGAGCTTGTGTTCCCCTGGCGGGCCAGCCCTGCAGGTTGGATTTCTTGGCCCGCAGAGTGGCACCTCCTGACGACCGGTGAGGTGGCCTAGGGAATCGAAGAGGGCGTTGGTCTTGGCGCGACGTGCGGTGGCGAATGTGGCCGCTGCGCCCCCTCAATGCATCGGCCGCCCGAGCCGCTGGCTGGCCCTGGATATCGCGTAGTTCACCAGGCAGTACAGCGCCGCGACGACGAGGTACACGGGTACCAGCGAGTGGTAGTTGGCGATGAGCACCCTGGCGTTCTGCATGAGTTCGCCGTAGGTGACGACGTAGCCGAAGGTGGTGTCCTTGACGACGATGACCAGTTGCGCGACCAGTGCCGGGACGATGTAGCGCAGGGCCTGGGGAAAGACGACGAGAAAAAACACCTGGGCCTCGGTGAGCCCCAGGCTGCGCGCGGCGCTGGTCTGGCCGCGGGGCACGGCAAGCACGCCCGCGCGGTAAACCTCGGCCACCACGGCAGCGGTGCTCAGGCCGATGGGCAGCGTCAGCATCCAGTAGGTGCTGAGCTTCACGCCGATGGAGGGCAGCACCAGAAAGCACGCGTAGATGAGCAGCAGCGTGGGTGTGCCGCGCAGGAACTCGATGAGGGCGATGCTGGGCCAGCGCACGAGCCGTGGCCGTGCCAGGCGCCCCACCATCAGCACCAGTCCGAGGGTCAGCGCGATGACGGCGGCCATCGCCGCCGATGCCAGCGTGCCCAGCAGGCCTTTGGCCAGGAAGGCCCAGGTCGTCGGCCAGGCGAAGAAATTCCAGAACCGGGCCTCGAGCTGCCCGGCCTCATGGAAGCGGAACGCGGCGGCCGCGACCAGCGCCAGCAGCGCGGCCGCCGCGATGCCGCTGACCACCCGGGTGATGGTCCGGGCCCGGGGGCTGGGCGAGCCGAACAGGATGTCTTCCAGCGGGCGGCTCATCGCAGTATCCGCAGCTTCTTTTCCAGGGCGGCACCGGCCCAGCCGATGAGCAGCCCGGTGACCACGTACATGGCCGCCGCCAGCGCGAACGCCGCCATGCCGGCG